>CAZEGY010000071.1:0-11913 GCA_964511815.1 uncultured Rhodovulum sp. | reverse complement strand
GGAAACCACCCGTATCCTCTCTCTCCCCCTGAGCGGCCGTTTCGCACCTTTCCAGGAGGTTAATGCGCGAGGGACAATCCCTCTATATCAATGACTTGACCCTCTGCGCACGCGTGCGCAGACCGTGCCTCGGAACGGCCGCCGGACGGATCGGAGCCCTCCCGCGGCGGTCGCTCAGACCGCGCCCGCGTGGCGGGTGACGAACGCCGCCGCGCGGTCGAGCGCGGCGTCGGCCTCGGGCAGGGCGCCGGCGAACGCCTGGAAGACGTGCGGCGCGCCGCGGACGAGGTCGAGGGTCACCTCCCCGCCGTCGGCGCGCAGGCGCCCGGCCATCCGGCGGGCGTCGTCGACGAGGATCTCCGCGGTTCCCGCCTGGATCAGCGCCGGCGGCGCGCCCTCGAAGCGCCCGAGCCACGGCGAGGCGCGCGGGTCGCGGGGATCGGCCGCGCCGAGGTACTGGTCGCGCACCTCCGCCAGCCGACCGGCCGGGAGGTAGGCGTCGCGCCGGGCGAGCGCCGACAGGCTCGCCCCGCTCAGCGTCAGGTCGGCCCACGGGCTGAACGCCACCACTGCCGCCGGCATCGCCGCCCCCGCCGCCGCGAGGCGGTGGAGAAGCGCGAAGGCGAGCCCGCCGCCGGCGCTGTCGCCGCCGAGGACGACGCGCCCGGGGGCGACCCCCTCGGCGAGGAGCGCCGCCCACGCCGCCTCGGCGTCGTCGGCGGCGGCCGGGAACCGGTGCTCGGGGGCGAGGCGATACTCGGGCAACACCGCGGCGACGCCAGCGCGCCGCGCCAGCGCCCCGACGAGGCCGGCGTGGGTCCGCGCCGAGCCGAGGCAGTAGGCGCCGCCGTGGAACCAGAGCAGCGTCGCCCGCGCCCCGGGCTCGGCGCGGCGGAACGCCGGCAGCCGCCCGAGCGGCGCCTGCGACCAGCGCGCACGGTCGGGCAGCGGATAGCGCGCCGCGAGCCGCTCCATCCGCGCCCGCGCCCGGCCGACGTCGCCCTCGCGCGCCAGCCGGCGCTTCTCGGTCAGGCGGAGCCAGGCGTCGAGGGCGAGGAGCTGCCAGGACAAAGGCGCTGCCCGTCAGGCGCGCCGGCGCTCGATCGCCTCCCAGATCGCCGCCGTCGCGTTGATCCCGTCGAAGCGCTCGAGCTCCTGGAGGCCGGTCGGCGAGGTGACGTTGATCTCGGTCAGCCAGCCGCCGATCACGTCGATCCCGACGAAGACCTGGCCCTTCTCGCGCAGCAGCGGCCCGATCGCCGCGCAGATCTCGCGGTCGCGGTCGGTGAGGGCGACGGCCTCCGGCCGGCCGCCGACGTGCATGTTCGAGCGGGTCTCGCCCTCCCCCGGCACCCGGTTGATCGCCCCGACCGCCTCGCCGTCGACGAGGATCACCCGCTTGTCGCCCTTCGCCACGTCGGGCAGGAACTTCTGCACGATCAGCGGCTCGCGGTTGATGCCGACGAAGAGCTCCCAGAGGGCGTTGAAGTTGCGGTCGTTGGGGTCGAGCCGGAAGACGCCGGCCCCGCCGTTGCCGTAGAGCGGCTTGAGGATGACGTCGCCGTGGCGCTCCTTGAACGCCTTGAGGGTGCCGAGGTCGCGGGCGATCGTCGTCGGCGGCGTCAGGTCGGGGAAGGTGGTGACGAGGAGCTTCTCGGGGTAGTTGCGCACCCAGAACGGATCGTTGACGACGAGCGTCGCCGGGTGGATGCGCTCGAGGACGTGGGTCGTCGTGATGTAGCCCATGTCGAAGGGGGGGTCCTGGCGGAGCCAGACCACGTCCTGCGTGCCGAGGTCGACCGTCGTCTCGGCGCCGAGGGTGAAGTGGTCCCCCTTCACCCGCCGCACCTCGACCGGCCAGCCCCGCGCCGTCACCCGGCCGTCGTCGAGGGCGAGCTTGTCGGGGGTGTAGTAGAACAGCCGGTGACCGCGCGCCTGAGCCTCCTCCATGATGCGGAAGGTCGAATCGGCGGCGATGTCGATCCTCTCGATCGGGTCCATCTGGACCGCGACGTTCAGCGTCATGCTCTTCCCCTCCGGCGGCGTCGGCCGCGAGTCATGGCCGAGCGACGGGAGGCTGGCAAGAGCGTCCGACGCCGGTCGCCCGCGTCGAGGTCGCGGAGGGGGCGTTCCGCCCCCTCTTGGCCTGCGGCCAATTCACCCCCGAGGATACTTGCGGACCGAAGATGGCCAGGGTCGGGTCAGGCGGTGCGCTCGACCACGAACTCGGCGAGGTCGGCGAGGTCGGCGCGAAGGGCGCCGGCGGGCAGCGCCGCCAGCGCCGCCCGCGCCCGGTCGGCCCAGGCGAGCGCGGTGTCGTGGGTCGAGGCGAGCGCGCCGCCGCCGTGGAGGATCGCCAGCGCCCGGTCGAGGTCGCCCGCCTCCTGCCGCCCCTTGCCGATCGTGCGCTGCCAGAAGGCACGCGCGCCCGCGTCTCCGGCGGCGTCGCCCGCCGCGAGCGCGCGGATCACCGGCAGGGTCATCTTGCGCTCGCGGAAGTCGTCGCCGACGTTCTTGCCGAGGGTGGCGCCGCGCCCTCCGTAGTCGAGGAGGTCGTCGGCGATCTGGAAGGCGATGCCGAGCGCGTCGCCGTAGTCGCGGAGCGCCCGCACCTCGGCGTCGGAGGCGCCGGCGACGACGCCGCCGACCTCGGTCGCCGCCGCGAACAGCGCCGCGGTCTTGCCGCGGATCACCTGGAGGTAGGTCGCCTCGTCGGTCGCGAGGTCCGAGGCGGCGGTGAGCTGGAGCACCTCGCCCTCGGCGATCACCGCCGAGGCATTGGCGAGGATGTCGAGGACGCGCAGCGAGCCGGTCTCGGTCATCAGCTGGAACGAGCGCGCGAAGAGGTAGTCGCCGACGAGGACGCTCGACTTGTTGTCCCAGAGCAGGTTCGCCGTCGGCCGCCCGCGCCGCCGCGCGCTCTCGTCGACGACGTCGTCGTGGAGAAGCGTCGCCGTGTGGATGAACTCGACCGTCGCCGCGAGCTTGACGTGGTCGCGCCCCGCGTAGCCGCAGAGCCGCGCCGCCGCGAGGGTGAGCAGCGGCCGCAGCCGCTTGCCGCCGGCCTCGACGAGATGGGCGGTGACCTCGGGGATACGCGGCGCGTGCTCGCTCGCCATCCGGGTGCGGATCAGGGCGTTCACCGCCTCCATGTCGGCCGCGAGCGTCGCCTGCAGGCGCTCGATCGGGGTATCGACCCGCGCGCTCGTATCCATCGCCCGCTCCGCTCTCGACCTCTGCGCCGGGGGCCACTACTCTGGCGGGGATGCGCGAGATCCTACGCACCACCGACCCGACGGCCGTCGCCTTCAGCACCGCCCTCCTGCGCGCCGAGGGTATAGACTCGTTCGTTCTGGACGTCCACACGAGCGTGCTCGAAGGCTCGCTCGGCATCCTCCCGCGCCGGCTCGCCGTCGCCGACCGCGACGCCTTCCGCGCCCGCGCCATCCTCCGCGACAACGCCGTCGACGGCCTCGTCGCCGAGTAGGGGCGATGACGACAGCCTTCGCCGCGGACGAGCTGACCGACGACGCGCTCATCGGCGGCCGCGTCCGCCTCGCCCAGCCGCGCGCCGGCTACCGCGCCGCCATCGACCCGGTGCTCCTCGCCGCCTTCGTTCCCGCCGCGGCCGGCGCCCGCGTCCTCGACCTCGGCTGCGGGGCCGGCGCCGCCGTCCTCTGCCTCGCCGCCCGCGTCCCCGGGCTCGAGCTCCACGGCCTCGAGCTCCAGCCCGCCTACGCCGCACTGGCCCGCGCCAACGCCGCCGGGAACGGCGTCGCGCTCGCCGTCCACGCCGGCGACGTCCGCCGTCCGCCCCCGGCGCTGCGGGCGCTCGCCTTCGACCACGTGCTCGCCAACCCGCCCTTTCACCACGCCACGGCGGCGCCCGCGCCCGACGCCGGCCGCGACACCGCGCTCCGCGAGGGCGCGGCCGGCGTCGCCGACTGGATCGACGCCGCCCTCCGCCGCCTTCGCCCGGGGGGCACGCTCGCCCTCGTCCACCGCCCCGACCGCCTCGCCGCGATCCTCGCCGCCCTCGACGGCCGCGCCGGCGCCGTCGAGATCCTGCCCGTCGCCCCGCGCGCCGGGGCCGCGGCGACGCGCCTCCTCCTCCGCGCCCGCAAGGGCAGCGGCGCGCCCCTTCGCCTGTGGCCGCCGCTGACCCTGCACGCCGGAAGCCCGGGCGGCGGCGCCCTTCCCTACACCGCCGCGGCCGAGGCGGTGCTGCGCGGGATGGCCGCCCTCGTGCCGGGGGAACGGGCGAGCGAGCCGGAATAGCCTGGCCCGCGTCCCGGTCCGCGCCGCGGGCCGGTTCGGCCTTTTCAAGCGCCGCGTGATCGGATAAGGGGCGCGCTCCGGCCCCACACCCTTGGAGGGAGGCCGGGCGTGAAACCATTCTGGAGATACCATCATGGCCGAGACTCCGGTTCTCGAGGCCGTGGCGCGCGAGGGGGTCGGCAAGGGGGCCGCCCGTCAAGCCCGTCGCGAAGGCTACGTTCCCGGCGTGATCTACGGCGGCGGCAAGGATCCGCAGGCGATCAACGTCAGGTTCAACGTCCTCCTGAAGCAGCTGAAGGCCGGCCGCTTCCTGTCGACGCTGATCAACGTCAAGGTCGACGGCAAGGACAACAAGGTCGTCTGCCGCGGCGTCCAGCGCGACGTGGTCAAGGATCTGCCGACCCACGTCGACTTCCTGCGCCTGACCGACCGCACCCGGATCGCGATCCACATCCCGATCGAGTACGTCAACCGCGAGAAGTCCCCGGGGCTGAAGCGTGGCGGCGTGCTGACCGAGGTGCGCCACGACCTCGAGCTCTTCGTGACGGCGGGCAACATCCCCGAGAAGGTGACGATCGACCTCGACGGCACCGAGATCAACGACACCATCCACATCAGCGACGTCAAGCTCCCCGCGGGTGCCTCGCCGGTCATCGCCGACCGCGACTTCGCCATCGCGAACATCCAGGCCCCGTCCGGCCTGCGCTCGGAGGAGAACGAGGCCGAGGAGACGGCGGAGGGCTGACCCTTCCGCCCATCCGTGCTAGATCCCGACGCGCCGCGGCCCTCCGCGGCGCGTTCCCGTTTCGCCGTGAGGCCCCGCCCCTTGAAGCTCTTCGTCGGTCTCGGAAATCCCGGCGGCTCGTACGCCCGCAATCGCCACAACGTCGGCTTCATGGCCGTCGACGCCATCGCCGATGCCCACGGCTTCGGGCCGTGGCGCGGCAAGTTCCAGGGCGAGATCGCCGAGGGGCGGCTCGGCACGGAGAAGGTGCTGCTGCTGAAGCCCGGCACCTGGATGAACCTGTCGGGCGACTCGGTGCAGGCGGCGATGCGCTTCTTCAAGCTCGAGCCCGGCGACGTCACCGTCTTCCACGACGAGCTCGACCTCGCCCCCGGCCGGGTGCGGGTCAAGACCGGCGGCGGCCACGCCGGCCACAACGGCCTGCGCTCGATCGACGCCCACGTCGGCCCGGCGTTCACCCGGGTGCGCATCGGCATCGGCCACCCCGGCGACAAGCGGCTGGTCAGTCCCTACGTGCTCGGCGATTTCTACAAGGCCGACGAGGAATGGCTCGACGACCTCCTCCGCGGCATCGCCGACGGCGCGCCGGCGCTCGCGGTCGGCGAGACCTCCGCCTTCCTCGCCGCCGTCGCGAAGCGCCTGCCGCCGCCCGAGCCGGCGCGGAAGCAGAAGGCGGCGGCCCCGGCGGCTCCCGTGGATCCGGTCTTCGCGCCGCCGTCCGAGCCGGAGGAGGACACCCGCAGCCGCCTCCAGAAGCTCGCCGACCGCTTCCGGTGAGCCGGCGCCGCGCCGTCCCCGGGACGGCGCGCGCGTGTGGCCGTGACTCAGTGGTGATGCTCGGGCAGCGCCTTGGCCTCGTCCTTGGTCAGCGTCGTCGTCGCGTGGATCTCGCCGCTCTCGTCCCGCATGAAGTCGAGTTGACCGAACGGCAGCGCGACCGGCTTCGCGCCGAGCCCGAGGAAGCCGCCGACGTCGACGACGACCTCGCCGCCGGCGCCCGCCGAATGGACGTGGGAGACGGTACCGACCTTCTCGTCGCCCGGGCCGTAGATCACCGCGTCGACGAGGTTCGCCTCGGTGAGCTCGGCCGGGGCGAGCCGCGTGTGCGCAGAATGGTCCATGTGTGTTTCTCCTTCCGCCTGATGTGGCACGGAGGAGAAACGCGGGCCGGCCGGATTGCGTTCCGGCCGGAACCGCCTCAGCCGTCCTTGCGGAAGAACTTCTTCTCGCGCGGCTTGCCGTCCCAGCCGGGCTTGCCGCGCGGCTTGTCGTCGTCGGAGCGCGCCCGGTACGGCTTCGCGCCGCCCTCGCGGTCGCCGCGGTAGGGCCGGCCACCGCCCGCGCCCTCGTTGCGCGCCGGGCGATCGTCCTCGCGATGCTCCCACTTCTTCAGGAGCCGCGCATCGAAGCTGTCGCGGCCGATCTCGCCCTCGTGACACCAGACGCAGGCCACCCGGCCCGCGTCGACGCCCTCGACCGCCATCCGCATCGACCCCGACGTGAGGACCACGAGGTCCCCGACTTCCAGATTATCCATGATACCAACCCCCGCCCGCAGGCCCAAGGCGGCGGTCTATCCGCTGCGCCACCCCACCGCAAGCTCAGATGTCCGTGCCGAGCGCCGATGCCACCGTGAAGATGTCCTTGTCGCCCCGCCCGCACATGTTCATCACGAGCAGGTGATCCCGGGGCAGCGTCGGCGCGAGCACGATGACGTGCGCGAGCGCGTGCGCCGGCTCGAGCGCGGGAATGATCCCCTCGGTCTGGCAGCAGAGCTCGAACGCCTCCAGCGCCTCGGCGTCGGTGGCGCTGACGTACTCGACCCGGCCGACGTCGTTGAGCCAGGCGTGCTCCGGGCCGATGCCGGGATAGTCGAGCCCGGCCGAGATCGAGTGCCCCTCGATGATCTGCCCGTCCTCGTCCTGGAGGAGATAGGTCCGGTTGCCGTGCAGCACCCCCGGGCGCCCGCCGGAGAGCGAGGCCGCGTGCTCCATCCGCGCGTCGACCCCGTGCCCGCCGGCCTCGACGCCGATGATCCGCACCTCGGGGTCGTCGAGGAAGGGATGGAAGAGCCCCATCGCGTTCGACCCCCCGCCGATGCAGGCGACGAGGCTGTCGGGCAGCCGTCCCTCGCGGGCGAGGATCTGCTCCCGCACCTCCCTGCCGATGATCGACTGGAAGTCGCGGACCATCGCCGGATAGGGGTGGGGCCCGGCCACCGTGCCGATGCAGTAGAAGGTGTCGCGCACGTTCGTCACCCAGTCGCGCAGCGCCTCGTTCATCGCGTCCTTGAGGGTGCCGCGGCCGCTCGTCACCGGCACCACCTCGGCGCCGAGGAGCTTCATCCGGAAGACGTTCGGCTTCTGGCGCTCGACGTCGGTCGCGCCCATGAAGACGACGCACTTCAGCCCGAAGCGGGCGCAGACCGTCGCGGTCGCGACGCCGTGCTGGCCGGCGCCGGTCTCGGCGATGATCCGGGTCTTGCCCATGCGTCGGGCGAGGAGGATCTGCCCGAGGACGTTGTTGATCTTGTGCGCGCCGGTGTGGTTGAGCTCGTCGCGCTTGAAGTAGACCTTCGCGCCCCCGAGCCGCTCGGTCAGCCGCTCGGCGAGGTAGAGCGGGCTCGGCCGGCCGACGTAATGCGTCCAGAGGTCGTCCATCTCCGCATGGAACGACGCATCGGTCTTGGCCTTCTCGTACTCGGCCTCGAGCTCGAGGATGAGCGGCATCAGCGTCTCCGAGACGAAGCGGCCGCCGTAGATGCCGAACCGCCCGCGCTCGTCGGGCCCGGTGCGGAAGGAGTTCGGCTCGTGCGTGGTCATGGGTCGCCTCCCCGGGTTGCGCCCGGGCCTTCTACCGCTCCGCCTCCCTCCCGTCGAGTGGCGGCGCATGGACGGTGATCGCGCCCGGGTGGACCCGGAACACCGCCGGGGTCTCGGCGACGATCTCGCCGTCGGCGTTGACCGGGCGGGGCTTGCGGGTGCGGATCTCGAACTCGGTGCCGCGCGCGGTCGCCACCTCCGACCACGCGCCGTGCGCGCCCGAGCGGAAGCTCCGCAGCATCAGCGCGAGCTGCCAGACGGTGTGCAGCTCGAGGCTGTAGAGATCGAGGTGGCCGTCGTCGATCTCGGCGTGCTCGGCGACGACCGTCCCGCCGCCGTAGAAGCGCCCGTTGCCGACGGCGATCTGCATCGTCGAGGTGCGCCAGGTCTGGCCCTCCTCGGTGATCCACGCCGAGAAGCGCCGCGCCCGCGCCAGCGCCCGCATCGCCGCGATCGCGTAGCCGAGCCGCCCCCAGCGCCGCTTCAGCCCGGCGTCGAGCGAGCGCGCGAGGTCGACGCTGAGGCCGATCGAGGCGACGTTGAAGAAGAAGTGATCGTTGACCGAGCCGACGTCGATCGCGCGGCGGTGGCCGGCGGCGATGATGTCGGCCGCCGCGCCGAGGTCGTCGGGGATGCCGAGGGTGCGCGCGAGGTCGTTCGCCGTCCCCATCGGCAGGATGCCGAGCGGCGTCCCGGTGGCGACGAGGCCGGCGGCCGCCCGGCAGAGGCTGCCGTCGCCGCCGCACACCACCGCGACGTCGATGCCCGCGTGGGCGCGGAGCACGCGCTCGATCTCCTCGGCGCTGCCGGATTTCTCGATGGCGATCGCGATGCCCGCGGCCGCGAGCCGGTCGGTCGCGTCGTCGAGCGCCTCGCCGCCCCGGCGCGCGCCGGGGTTGACGAGAAGCAGCGCCCGCGCCGGGCGGGCCGCGGGTCCGACATCGCCCGGCCCGACATCGCCGCCGGTTTCGCTCGAAGCCGTCATGCTCTCTCCGTGACGCGCCCGCACTCCCGCGGCGCGGACCCCCGATAGCGCCCGGCATCCAACGGCCCGGCATCGCCGCCGTTCCCGGGGCCCGGCGACCGGACGGCGGGAAGCCGCCCGCGGCCGCTCAGCCCTTGCGCTGCTCCTCGAGGATCTGGCCGATCTCCTGGCGCACCAGCTTGCGCAGGTTGCGGTTGATGCGCTCGCCGAGCTCGCCCTGGAGCTCCTCGCGGACGATGGCGTTGATGACGGCGCGGAGCGACTCCTCGTCGAGGATCGGCGCGGCGCTGCCCTCGGCCGACGCCTCGATGCCCTCGGCGAGGCCGCCCGCGCCGCCGCCGCGCACCCGCATCTCCGACGTCAGGACGAGGACCGTGCCCTCCCCGGCCGCGCCGGTCCGCGACTCGCTCTCGGCCGAGACGAGCGCCCGGATCGAGGCGAGGACCTCGGCGAGGGACTCGGGCTCGCCCGGCTTGTCCATCCGTCAGTTCCGCTCCCAGCGGGCGCGGATGCGGTCGACGGCGCTGGTGTCGTAGCCGCCGGACGGGCCGGACTGGATCTTGGTGAAGTAGACGTCCGGGTCGTAGGTCTCGATTCCGAGCTTCAGGTGCTCGACCGAGAGGAGCCCCATCGCCCGGAGCAGCGCATAGGCGGCGACGTACTGCTCGCGCATCGCCTGGACGACCTCGGCGTCGGCCTGCAGCCGCTCCTGGTCGGCGTCGAGGACGTCGAGGGTCGAGCGCGCCCCGAGACGGGCCTCCTCGGCGACGCCTTCGGCGGCGATGCGGGCCGCGTCGGCCTGCTCGCGGCGGGCGACGATGTTGGCGGTGGCGACGTCGAACTGCGACCACGCCGCCGCGACCGACTGGGTCACCGTCCGCCCCTCGTCCTGGAGCTGGAAGCGCCGCTGGTCGAGCAGTGCCTGCGCCTGGCGGATGACGCTGTCGTTCCTGCCGCCGGTGTAGAGCGGCATGTCGGCGCTGACGCTGGCCGAGAGGCCCATGTCGCCGTCCCAGCCTTGCTGGTTCGTCCGCTCCGGCCCCGCCGCGCCGCCGACCGAGACCGACGGCCCCTTGGCGGCGCGCGCCCGGTCGAAGTCGTAGACCGCCGAGCGCTCGGCGAACTGCGCCGAGATGATCGCCGGATTGCGCTGCATCCCGATCGAGATCGCCTCGTCGAGCGAGCCCGGCAGCGGCGGCAGCGGCGGCGGCGGCTCGAGCTGTCCCGGCAGCGTGCCCACCGCCTGGCGGTAGGTCTGGCGCGAGATCTCGAGCGCGCCCCTGGCCGACTCGAGCTGCGAGCGCGACGCCGCGAGGCGCGACTCGCTCTGGGCGACGTCGGTGCGGGTGACCTCGCCGACCTCGAAGCGGTTCTGGGTGGCGCGCAGCGTCTCGTTCAGGCGCTCCACGTCGTTGCTGGCGAGCCGGACGAACTCCTCGTCCCGGCGCACGTCGACGTAGGCCTGGACGGCGTCGAAGAGCACGAGCTGCTCGACGTCCTTGAGGTCGGCCCGGCCGGCCGCGATCAGGTTGCGGGCCGATTCGACCGCCGCCTTGGTCGAGCCGCTGTCGAAGATCAGGAGCGTCGCCTGGAGCTGCGCCTGAATCTGGTTGAGCTGGTCTTCCTTGAACTGCTCGGCGGAGGTCGACGAGGACGCGCCGGCGCCGACGCTGACCTGGGGGCGGCGGGCGGCGCGGGCCTGCGGCACGCCTTCGTCGAGGCTGCGCAGGGCGGCGCGGTTGGCGTCGAGCAGCGGGCTCGTCTGATAGGCCTTGACCAGCGCGTCGGCGAGGCTCTCGGCGGCGGCGTCGCTCGGAGCCAGCGTCGCGAGCAGCCCGGCGGAGAGCAGCGTCCCCGCGAGCAGGATGGGTCTCATTCGGTGCCTGTTCATCTCTTGTCCCCGGCGGCTGCCCACGCCTCTGACCCGTTGGCCGGGCTTTGAGAAGCGACTATCGGCGCTCCTCGTTCAGAACTCAAACGCTTTCGCCGCCGCGAAACCGGGAAGGACCGGGGCCGTTGCATCGAAGATACGACGCCACGCGAGCCCCGTCTCGGTGCGGAGCCCGAGCCGGGCCTGTCCGCGCGCGCCCTCGACGAAGATCGCGGCCACCCGCCCACCGGGCTTCAGCTGGGCCTCGAGCTCCGGCGGCAGCACCTCGACCGCGCCCTCGACGATCATCGCGTCGTAGGGTCCGTGGGCGGCGACGCCGGCCTCGAGCGGTCCCGTCGCGACCACCGCGGTGTCGACCCCCTCGGCGGCGAGCAGCGCCTCGGCCTCGGCGGCCATCGCCGGATCGGCCTCGACGGCGACGACCGCCTCGGCCATGCGCGCGAGCACCGCCGTCGAGTAGCCGTAGCCGCAGCCGACGTCGAGGACGAGGTCGCCCGGTCCGACGTCGAGCGCGTCGAGGAGCTTGGCGAAGACCCGCGGGTCGAGGAGGACGCGGCCGGGGGCGAGCGGCACGTGCTCGCCGAGGTAGGCGACGGGCCGCAGCGCCTCGGGAACGAAGCGCTCGCGCGGCACCGCCAGCATCGCGGCGATGATCGGGTAGAGGGTCACGTCCGCGGTCCGGACCTGGCGGTCCACCATGATCTCGCGCGCCTCGGCGTAGTCGGTCATGCCGCGCTCTCCTCGTCCGGTCCCGTTCGGCGAGGGAATGCCACATTCTTCCGCCCGCGGCAACGCGCCCCATAAGCTACACATAAGCGGCACGACGCTGCCGGCGGCCTCGGCGTTCGTCCCCGTGGCGAAGGGTGGGGGGTCTCCCGGATTTCGACCGTCGGCGAAATCCGGGGGCGGCCACGCCCGGATTCGTAGCGAGGGGAATGCTCGGCCCCCCTTCCCCTCCGCCGTCACCGGCTCCGGGGAACGGCCCGGCCGAAGCAACGCTTCGGCCCGTCGGGCCGACATCCTCGCGGGCGGAGCCCGTTTCGACCGCCCGAGGAAATCACCCGTATCCTCTCTCCCCCCCGAGTGTCGTGCAGCGTGCGCGCCCCGCACCGGAGCCGCACCGCGACGCGAAGCCGATCGCGCCATCGTCCCTCGCCGGCAGCGCCCGCCGGCGGGATTCTGTGCGCAATGC
>CAZEGY010000070.1:4611-12059 GCA_964511815.1 uncultured Rhodovulum sp. | reverse complement strand
GTTCCGCGACGCCTGGAGGGCGGTGCGGGCGGTGATCGGCCCGAGCCAGCGCCGGTCGAGGTTCTGTGGCGCATAGCCGCCGAAGCGCATCGGGCGGTCGTCGAGCATCGTCTCGGGATGGGCGAGGCCGGCCTCGAAGGCGAGCCCGTAGACGAGGGGCTTCAGCGTCGACCCCGGCGAGCGGACGGCCCGGCTCATGTCGACGAAGCCGCCGCGGCCCGGATCGAGGCGGTCGGCGGCGCCGATGCGGGCGAGGACCGCGCCGGTCCGGTGGTCGGCGACGACGAGCGCCGCGCTGATCCCCGGGCCGAGCGCCCGCGCGCGCTCGGCGACGAGGGCCTCGAGCCGCGCCTGGAGGCCGGCGTCGAGCGTCGTCGCGATCGCGCCCGCGCCCGGCCGCGCGGCGACGAGGCGGTCGGCGAGATGCGGCGCCAGCGCCGGGAACGGGCGGCGGCCGGTCGGGACGCCCTCGGTGCGCGCCGCGGCGGCCTCGCCGGCGTCGAGCGCCCCGGCGGCGACGGCGCGGGCGAGCACGCGGTCGCGGGCGGCGCGGGCGGCGGCGGGCGCGCGGTCGGGGCGGCGGGCCTCGGGCGACTGCGGCAGCGCGACGAGGAGCGCCGCCTCGGCCGGGGTCAGGCGCCGGGGCTCCTCGCCGAACCAGGCGAGGCTCGCGGCGCGAACGCCCTCGAGGTTGCCGCCGTAGGGGGCGAGGGTGAGGTAGAGCGCGAGGATGGCGTCCTTGTCGAGCCGCCGCTCGAGCGCGAGGGCGACGCGGATCTGGCGGAGCTTGCCGGCGACGGTGCCGGTCGGGCCTTCCTCGACGAGGCGCGCGACCTGCATCGTCAGGGTCGAGACCCGCATCCTCTCTCCCCCCCGAATGTCGTGCAGCTCGACCGTCTGTTCGTCGGGCGCCGATGGGCGAGCGCGCACGGGTGCGGGCGGTCTCGCGCAGGTCCCGCCGCGGCGGTCCGGGCGGCAAGGCCCCGCCGTCCCGGCGCAGTGCCCGCGGCCGCGGGACGACGCGCCCGCCCGCGATCCCGCCGGCGCTGCGGCAGCGACCCGCCTGCCCTCGACCGCGCCGTGCGGGCGTCCTACCCTCCGGTCGAAACGAGGAGGCAGCGATGACCGAGACCCCGCGCGTCGGCCCGATCCCGCAGATCGGCTACGGCACCTGGACCCGGAGCGGCGACGCCGCGCGCGCCTGCGTGCGCGCCGCGCTCGAGGCCGGCTATCGCCACATCGACACCGCCGTCGGCTACGGCAACGAGGCCGAGGTCGGGGCGGCGCTCGCCGAGGTGCGGCTGGCGCGCGCCGAGGTCTTCGTGACGACGAAGATCCCCCCCGACCACCTCGGGCCGGGCATGGTGCGGCCGCTGGTCGAGCGCTCGCTCGAGAAGCTGCGCACCGACCAGGTCGACCTCCTCCTCGTGCACTGGCCGTCGCAGACCTACGCGATGGAGGACTATCTCGCCCAGCTCGCCGAGGTCTTCGACCAGGGGCTCGCGCGCTACGTCGGCGTGTCGAACTTCACCACGGCGCAGATCGACAAGGCGATGGCGCTGCTCGCGCCGCGGACGATCGCCACCAACCAGGTGGAGATCCATCCGCTGATGCAGAACCGGGCGATCGTCGCCCACTGCCGGCGCTGCGACATCCCGCTCACCGCCTATGCGCCGCTGGCGCGCGGGGCGGTGGCGAAGGTGCCGGAGATCGTCGCGATCGCCGCGGCGCACGGGGCGACCCCCGGACAGGTCGCGCTGGCGTTCCTGATGGCCGAGGGCTTCGTCGTCATCCCGACGTCGAGCCGGCGCGAGCGGATCGTCGAGAACTTCGGGGCGCTCGGGGTGACGCTGACCGCGGCCGAGATCGCGACGATGCGCGGGCTCGACCGCGGCCGGCGGCTGGTCAGCCCGGCGTGGGCGCCGGACTGGGACGCCGACGCCGGCAGGTGAGCACGACCGATCACGCTTCGCGCGGAACTGATTGCGTTCTGGCCGCTTCTGACTAGTCTCGGCGCTCGCCGGCGGCGGGGAGGGCCGGGGAATGCACGAGAGCGAGCGCCACCGCCTGATCCTGAGCGTGCTCCAGGAGCGCCCGATGGCGACGGTGCGCGAGCTCGTCGAGCTGACCCAGTCCTCGGAGGCGACGATCCGCCGCGACATCGGCGCCCTCGACCGCCAGGGCCGGCTGCGGCGGATGCGGGGCGGCGCCGAGGCGGTCGAGGCGGCGCCGATGCCGGGGCTCGCGGGGCGGACCTTCGCCTACAACAAGGGGATCAACGTCGGCCGGAAGCGGGCGATCGCCCGCGCCGCCGTCGAGATGTGCCGCGAGGGCGAGTCGATCATCATCAACGGCGGGACCACGACGTTCCAGATGGTGCACTACCTCGCGGCGCGGCGGCTGCAGATCCTGACGAACTCGTTCCCGATCGCCGAGCACCTGCTCTACAACTCGAAGAACACCGTGATCCTGCCCGGGGGGGCGGTCTACCGCGAGCAGAACATCATCCTCTCGCCGTTCGCCAACGACGGCTCGCGGCACTTCTCGGCGCGGCGGATGTTCATGGGGGCGCAGGGGGTGGGGCCGCAGGGGATCACCGAGGCCGACCCCCTCGTCATCCAGGCCGAGGAGAAGCTCATCGGCCAGGCCGAGGAGCTGGTGGTGCTCGTCGACTCGTCGAAGTTCCTGCGGCATTCGAGCCTCGTCCTCTGCCCGCTCGACCGGGTGGCGACGATCGTCACCGACGACGCGGTCAGCGCCGAGGCGCGGGCGCTCGTCGAGGGCGCCGGGGTGGGGCTCGTCGTCGTCCCGGTCCCGGAGGGCTGAATGCGTCCCGTCGCCGTCGTCGACATCGGCAAGACCACCGCCAAGCTCGCGCTCGTCGACGCGGAGACCGGCGCGACGCTCGACGCCCGCACCCGGCCGAACCGGCCGCGCGCCGGGCCGCCCTACCCTCACGCCGACGTCGAGGGGCTCTGGGACTTCGTCGTCGCCGGGCTCGCCGCGGTCGCCGGCGGCCGCGACGTCGCCGGGATCGCGGTGACGACCCACGGCGCGACGGCGGCGCTGATGGCGGGGCGAGAGCTGGCGCTGCCGGTCCTCGACTACGAGCACGACGGGCCGGACGCGGTGGCGGCGGACTACGACAGGGCGCGCCCGGGGTTCGCCGAGACGCTGTCGCCGCGGCTGCCGGCGGGGCTGAACCTCGGGGCGCAGATCTTCTGGCAGGCGCGGGCGTACCCGGAGGACTTCGCGCGGGTGACGGCGATCCTGACCTGGCCGCAGTACTGGGCGTGGCGGCTCTCGGGGGTGATGGCGAGCGAGCTCACCTCGCTCGGCTGCCACACCGACCTCTGGGCGCCGGGCGAGGGGCGGTTCTCGTCGCTCGTCGCGGCCGAGGGGTGGCAGGGGCGCTTTCCGCCGGTCCTGCCGGCGTCGCAGATGCTCGGTCCGATCCGGGGCAGCGTCGCGGCGGCGACCGGGGTCGACCCGGCGACGCCGGTCGTCTGCGGCATCCACGATTCGAACGCCTCGCTGCTGCCGTGGCTGCGGCGGATCGCGGCGCCGTTCACCGTCGTCTCGTCGGGGACGTGGACGATCGTGATGACCGTCGGCGGCGATCTCGGCGGGCTCGACCCGGGGCGCGACGCGCTCGCCAACGTCGACGCGCTCGGGCGGCCGGTGCCGACGGCGCGGTTCATGGGCGGGCGCGAGTACGCCGCCCTCGTCGGCGCGGCGCCGGTGGCGGCGGGGCCGGCGGAGCTCGCGGCGGCGGTGGCGAAGGGCGTGGTGCCGCTGCCGACCAACGTCCCCGGCGTCGGGCCGTTCCCCGCCGGCGGCGGCGGCTGGCTCGGCGATCCGGGCGGCCTGGCGCCGGCGGAGCGGACCGCGGCGGCCGATCTCTATCTGGCGCTGCTGACCCGGGCCTGCCTCGGGCTCGCCGGGCACGGCGGGCGGATCGTCGTCGAGGGGCCGCTGGCGCGGAACCGGCTCTATTGCGGAGCGCTCGCGGCGCTCGCGGGCGTCCCGGTCCACGCCTCGCCGGACGCGACCGGGACGGCGGCGGGGGCGGCGGGCCTCTTCGCCGGACTGGCCGACGCCGGGCCGCTGCCCGCGGCGGTGGCGCCGCTCGATCCGCCGGGGCTCGCGGCGCTGGCGGCACGCTGGGAGGCGGCGGCCGGGGCATAGGTCGGGCGCCGCGGCGGGCGGCGGCCCGGTTAACCGTGTGCGAAATCGACGCCTCGCCGCACGGCGCGTGGTGGTGCAGGCTCGGTCATGGGAGCGCGCGGCGTTAACCAGTTAACCTAACCGTGCCGCGCGCAACGGAAATCCACCCTCAGGTGCTGCGGGCGTCGAGGCGGCGGGCGGCGGCGTCGACGGCGGCGTGGAGGAGGACGGTGAAGACGGCGAGGACGAGGAGCGCGGCGAACATCAGGTCGATCTTGGCGCGGCCGTTGGCGAGGAGCATGAGGTAGCCGAGGCCGCGCGAGGCCCCGACCCATTCGCCGATGACCGCGCCGATCGGGGCGTAGACCGCGGCGAGGCGCAGGCCGGAGGCGAGCGCGGGAAGCGCCGCCGGGATGCGGACGCGGAGCATGGTGCCGCGCGGCGAGGCGCCCATGGTGCGGGCGAGGTCGAGAAAGCCCTGCGGCGTCGCCGAGAGGCCGTCGAGGAAGGCCGAGGTCACCGGGAAGTAGATGATGAGCACCGCCATGATGACCTTGGAGAGCAGGCCGTAGCCGAGCCAGAGGGTCAGGATCGGGGCGAGGGCGAAGACCGGGACGGCCTGGGAGAAGACGAGGGCCGGCTGCACGAACGACCGCGCGAACGGCGAGGCGGCGAGCCAGATCGCGGTCAGCGCCCCGAGCAGGGCGCCGAGGGCGAGGCCGGCGAGGACCTCGGCGATGGTGACGACGGCGTTCGCGGCGATGAGGGCGCGGTTCGTCCACAGCGCCTCGGCGACGCGGAGCGGCCCCGGCAGGATGAACGGCGGCAGCCCGGCGAGGCTGACGAGCGCCTGCCAGGCGAGGAGCGCCACCGCGATGACGGCGAGGGCGCGCATCACCCGGTCGCCCCGGGCGTCGCCCGCATCATCGCGAGGAGCCGGCCCTGGGCGGCGAGGGTCGCGGGGTCGTCGACCGGGCGGACCGGCGGCGCCGGCGGGACCGGCGCGGGCAGGACGCCCTCGGGGGTCATCAGCAGGATGGCGTCGCCGAGGCGGGCGGCCTCGGCGGGGTCGTGGGTGACGAGAAGGACAGTGCAGCCGGCGAGGAGCTCGGCGGCGAGCTCCTGCATGTCGGCGCGGGTGCGGGCGTCGAGGGCGGAGAAGGGCTCGTCGAGGAGGATGACCGGGCGGTCCTCCATCAGCGTCCGCGCGAGGGCGGCGCGCTGGCGCTCGCCGCCGGAGAGGGTGCGCGGGCGGCGGTCGGCGCGGGCGGCGAGGCCGACGCGGTCGAGGAGGGCGCGGGCGCGGGCGGCGTCGGGACGCTCGGCGCGGAGGCGGGCGCCGAGGGTGACGTTGCCGAGGACGTCGAGCCACGGGAAGAGCAGGTCGGCCTGGGCCATGTAGGCGACGCGGGGGGCGAGGGGCGCGCCGTCGGAGGCGGTGACGGTGCCGGCGAAGTCGGCACCGGTCGGCAGCCCGGCGATCAGGCGGAGGACCGTCGACTTGCCGACGCCGGAGGCGCCGAGCAGGCAGGTCCAGGTGCCGGCGGCGAGGCGGATGTCGAGGGGGCCGAAGAGCGGCGCGCCGTCGAGCGTCGCGCTCCCCGCGACGCGGACGTCGGGCGCGATCATGCCGCCGCGAGCCCCATGTCCCAGAAGCCGGCCTCGAGCCGGGTCGCGGTGCGGAAGCGGCCGGCGAGGGTCGCCCAGCGCGGGGCGGCGGCGAGGTCCGGCCCGAGCCGGCGGATGGCGGCGGCGTCGATCAGCGCGCCGACCTCGCGGCAGACGGCCTGGTAGTCGGCGCCGGCGTAGGCGTCGATCCAGTCGCGGTAGGGGGCGGCGCCGTCCCGGGCGAGGCGGAGGCCGATCTCGCCGTAGCCGAGGACGCAAGGTGCCAGGGCGGCGAGGAGGTCGAGGAGGTCGCCCGAATGGCCGGCCTCGAGGACGTAGCGGGTGTAGGCGAGGTTCGCCGGCTTCTCCTCGGCGGCGAAGAGCGCCGCCTCGGGAATGCCCGCCGCGGCGCAGGTCGCGACGTGGAGGCGGGTCTCCTCGTCGACGAGCGCCGCCACCGTCCGCGCCGCGGTGCGCATCTCGTCGAGGGTCTCGGCCTTGGCCGCGGCGAGCGCCCAGGCGCGGGCGAAGTGGAAGAGGAAGACGTAGTCCTGGACGAGGTAGTCGAGGTAGGCCGCCCGCGGCAGCGTGCCGTCGCGGAGGCCCTCGACGAAGGGGTGGCGGGCGTAGGCGTCCCAGGCCCCGCCCGCCGCGGTGCGCCAGAGGGCGAAGGCGGTGCCGTAGGCGGGTGTCATTCCGCGTTCACGTCGATGGCGAAGTCCTTGACCGGCCGGACTTCCCGGAGGAGCCCGGCGTCGTGGAGGAAGCGCTCGAAGCGGGCGTAGCGCCCGATGTCGAGGGCGGCGGGGCTGAGCGAGAAGCGCGGGAGGGTGTCGTACCACGCCTTCTCGTTGAGCGCGTCGCGGAGCTCGGGGGCGGTGGCGGCGAAGGTCTCCCAGCTCTCCTCGGGGTGGTTGACGATGTACTCGGTCGCGCGCTCGGTGGCGGCGAGGAAGCGCGAGATCACCGCCGCGTCCATGCGCTCGGGGTTGGCGACGTAGATCAGCTCGTCGTAGGAGGGCAGCCCCTCCTCCTCGAGGTAGAAGCAGCGGCCGGGGACGCCCTCGATCGCCATCTGGTTGAGCTCGAAGTTGCGGTAGGCGCCGATCACCGCGTCGACCTGGCCGGCCATCAGCGCCGGCGACAGCGACCAGTTGACGTTGACGAGCTCGACGTCGTCGAGGGTCAGGCCGCCCCGGGCGAGGACGGCGGTCAGCAGCGCCTCCTCGACGCCGGCGACGGAGAAGCCGACCTTGCGGCCGGCGAGGTCGGCGATCTCCTTCACCGGGCCGTCGTCGAGGACGAGGAGGCAGTTGAGCGGCGACGCGACCAGCGTGCCGACGCGGACGAGGGGCAGGCCCTCCTGCACCTGGAGGTGGAGCTGCGGCTGGTAGGAGACCGCGAGGTCGGCGCGGCCGGCGGCGACCATCTTCGGCGGGTCGGCGGGGTCGGCCGGGGCGATCACCTCGACGGCGAGGCCCGCGTCGGCGAAGTAGCCCATCTCCTCGGCGATGACGATCGGCCCGTGGTCGGGGTTCACGAACCAGTCGAGCATCAGGGTGAGCTCGTCCTCGGCCGCCGCGGGCGTGGCGAGGAGGAGGGCGGCGAGGAGGGCGGCGGGTTTCATGCGGGGTTCCTTGTCGGGTCGCCCATGGCGACGAGCGTGATCTCTC
>CAZEGY010000070.1:0-4511 GCA_964511815.1 uncultured Rhodovulum sp. | reverse complement strand
GGGTTTCATGCGGGGTTCCTTGTCGGGTCGCCCATGGCGACGAGCGTGATCTCTCCGGTCCAGGCCTGCGCGAGGCGGTCGGCCGCCTGCCACGAGCGGAGGCCGCTGCGGCAGACGAGGACGGCGCGCTGGCCGGACGCGGGCGTCGGGCCGCCGGGGCCGAGGTCGGCGACGGCGAGGCGGTGCGCCCAGGGCGTCGCGGGCTCGGGGGCCTCGTCGGCGCCGCGGAGGTCGACGACGAAGTCGGCGGGGGTGATCGCGGCGGGCGCGAGGAAGGCGCGCGCGCGGTCGGGCTCGGGGGCGCCGTCGAAGCGGAAGCCGCCGAAGCGGAGGCCCGGGGCCTCGAAGCTGACGAGCTGGCCGAGGGGCGAGGGGGCGAGACGCAGGAGGACCGCGAGCGCGATCTGCGCCTCGAGGCAGCCGAGGAGGCCGACGACCGGGCCGAGGATGCCGGCGGTGGCGCAGGTCGCGGCGCGGGCGGGGAGGTCGGGGAAGACGGCGCGGAGCGACGGCGCGCCGCCGCAGAAGCCGCCGGCGTAGCCGCCGAGCCCGAGGGCCGAGGCGGTGACGAAGGGCTTGCCCGCGTCGCGGCAGGCGTCCGAGAGCGTGTAGCTCGCGGCGAAGCTGTCGGCGCAGTCGAGGACGACGTCGGCCGCGGCGACGAGCGCCGGGGCGTTGCCGGGGTCGAGGCGGGCGACGACGGGCGCGACGCCGACCTCGGGGTTGAGGTCGGCGAGGACCGCGGCGGCGGCGGCGGCCTTCGCGCGACCAATGAAGTGCTCGCCGTAAAGCGTCTGGCGGTGGAGGTTTTTTCGCTCGACGATGTCGGGGTCGACGACGGTAATGCGTCCGACCCCGGCGCCGGCGAGGTACTGGAGGACGGGCACGCCGAGGCCGCCGGCGCCGACGACGAGGGCGTGGGCGGCGGCGAGGCGGGCCTGCCCGGCGGCGCCGACCTCGGGGAGGACGATCTGGCGGTCGTAGCGGCTCATCGGCCGGTCTCCGGGGCCGTCGCCTCCAGCCAGGCGCGGGTCCGGGCCTCGGGGTCGGCGGCGAGGGTGATGTCGGTGACGACGGAGACGACGTCGGCGCCGGCGGCGAGGACGCCCGGAGCGCGCTCGACGGTGAGGCCGCCGATGGCGACGAGGGGGAGGTCGCCGATGCGGGCCTTCCATTCGGTGACGCGGGCGAGGCCCTGCGGGGCGAAGCGCATCGCCTTGAGGATCGTCGGGTAGACCGGGCCGAGGGCGACGTAGTCGGGGGCGGCGGCGAGGGCGCGGTCGAGCTCGGCGTCGTCGTGGGTCGAGACGCCGAGGCGGAGGCCGGCGCGGCGGATGGCGGGGAGGTCGGCGTCGTCGAGGTCCTCCTGGCCGAGGTGGACGAAGCCGCAGCCTTCGTCGATGGCGAGGCGCCAGTGGTCGTTGACGACGAGGGTGGCGCCCGCCGCGCGGCAGAGGTCGCGGGCACGGGCGATCTCGGCGCGGGTCTCGGCCTCGGCGCGGTCCTTGACGCGGAGCTGCACGAGGCGGACGCCGAGGGGGAGCATCCGCGCGAGCCAGTCGGCGCTGTCGAAGATCGGGTAGAAGCGCGGGAGGGTCATCGGGGTCGGGCTCATTCGAGGAACGCCCGGCCGATCTCCGGCGTCGAGGCGGCGGCCATGTCGCGCGGCTCCATCGGGTCGGCGGCGCGGGCGAGGGCGCCGGCCTCGATCGCCCGGGCGAAGGCGCGGGCCATCGCCGCCGGGTCGCCGGCCCTGGCGACGGCGGTGTTGAGCAGGACCGCGTCGTAGCCCATCTCCATCGCCGCCGCCGCGTGGCTCGGCAGGCCGACGCCGGCGTCGACGACGAGGGGCACGTCGGGGAAGCGGGCGCGCAGGGCGCGCAGGCCGTAGGGGTTGACGAGGCCGAGGCCGGAGCCGATCGGCGCGCCCCAGGGCATCAGCACCTCGCAGCCGGCGTCGAGGAGGCGGTCGGCGAGGACGAGATCCTCGGTGGTGTAGGGAAAGACCTCGAAGCCGTCGCCGGCGAGGATGCGCGCCGCCTCGACGAGGGCGAAGGGGTCGGGCTGGAGGGTGTCGGTGTGGCCGATGACCTCGAGCTTGATCCAGCGGGTGCCGAAGACCTCGCGGGCCATGTGGGCGGTCGTCACCGCCTCCTTGACCGAGTGGCAGCCGGCGGTGTTGGGCAGGACGCGGACGCCGAGGTCGCGGACGATCTCCCAGAAGTCCGCCCCCGCCCGGCTGCCGCCGCTCTCGCGGCGGAGCGAGACGGTGGCGACGCCGGCGGCCGAGGCGCGGAAGGCCTCGGCGAGGATCGCCGGCGAGGGATACCCGGCGGTGCCGAGCATCAGCCGCGACGCGAGCTCGACGCCGTAGAACGCCGGCATCGCTAGCCTCCCTGCCGCGGCGCCAGCACCTCGACGCGGTCGCCCTCGGCGAGGGCGGTCGCGGCGCGGGCGGGCGCGGGCACGAAGGCGCCGTTGAGCGCGGTCGCCACCGTCGCGCCGGCGAAGCCGAGCTCGGCGAGGGCGGCGTCGAGCGCCGCGGCGCGGATCTCGCGCGGCTCACCGTTCAGGGAGATCTTCATCCATCACCTCCGGGCGTTCCCCGCCCATGACCAGGTCCGCCGCCATCCGCGCCAGCGCCGGCGCCAGCAGGAAGCCGTGGCGGTAGAGACCGTTGACGTAGATGCGGCTGCCCCGGCGGCGGATGCGGGGCAGGTTGTCGCGGAAGGCCGGCCGCGCGTCGACGCCGATCTCCAGCACCTCGGCCTCGCCGAAGGCCGGGTGGAGGGCGTAGGCGGCGGTCAGCATCTCGAGGAGCGAACGGGCGGTGACCCGGCTGCGTTCCCCGGCCTCGATCATCGTCGCGCCGAGCATGTAGACGCCGTCGCCGCGCGGCACGACGTAGAGCGGGATGCGCGGGTGGAGCAGGCGCACCGTGCGCGACAGCGTCACGTCCGGGCAGCGCAGGACGAGCATCTCGCCCTTGACGCCGCGCAGGTCGGGCAGCGCGTCGCGGGCGGCGAGGCCGCGGCAGTCGAGGACCGCACCCGTGGCGTCCTCGCCGGTCGCGATCGCCACCCCTCGGGCTTCGAGCCGGTCGCGGAGCGCGGCGAGGGTGGCGCGGGGGTCGAGGCGGGCCTCGTCGCGGAAGAAGAGCGCGGCGCGGAAGCGCCCGGCGAGGTCGGGCTCGAGCCCGGCGATCGCGCCGGCGTCGAGGCTCTCGTGGCCGGTGGTGCGGCGGGCGAAGCGGGCGATCTCGCCGCGGTCGCGGCCGGGGGCGACGACGAGGGTGCCGCCGCCCTCGACGGTGCCGGCGTGGGCCTGCCACCACGGCGCGGCCTCGCGGCCGAGGCGGACGACCGCCGCCTCGGCGCTCTCGGCCTCGCAGAACGGCGCGAGCATGCCGCCGGCCCACCACGAGCAGGCATGGGGCCCGGGGCCGCCGCCGCGGTCGACGATGGCGACCGACGCGCCGCGGCCGGCGAGCTCGGCCGCGACCGCGAGCCCGGCGACGCCGGCGCCGAGGACGGTGACGTCAGGCATCGACGGCTCCGCGAAGCGGCCAGAGCTCGTGGAAATGGTGGACGGGCCCCCTGCCCTGCCCGATGCCGAGGCCGTCGGCGGCGCGGATCGCGGCGTGGAGCCAGGCGTGGGCCGCGCCGACCGCCTCGACGAGGGGGAGGCCGCGGGCGAGGCCGGCGGCGATCGCCGAGGAGAGCGAGCAGCCGGTGCCGTGGGTGTTCCGCGTGGCGATGCGCGGCGCCTCGAAGCGGAAGGTGCCGCCCTCGGTGACGAGGAGGTCGGTGCAGGCGGCGCCGCGGGCGTGGCCGCCCTTCATCAGCACCGCGCGCGGCCCGAGGGCGAGCAGGCGCCGGCCCTGGGCGGCGGCCTCCTCGGGGGTCGCGGCCTCGGCCTCGCCGAGGAGGCGCGCCGCCTCGGGCAGGTTCGGCGTCAACACCGTCGCCCGCGGCAGGAGCGCGTCGACGAGGGCGGCGACGGCGGGCGGCTGGAGGAGCGCGTCGCCGGACTTCGCCACCATCACCGGATCGAGGACGACGGGCACCGCCGTCCGGGCGAGCCCGGCCGCGACCGCGGCGACGATCGCCGGGGAGAACAGCATCCCGACCTTGACCGCGCCGACGGCGATGTCGTCGAGGACCGCGTCGAGCTGGGCGGCGACCATCTCCGGCGCGACCTCGGCGACGGCGGTGACGGTGCGGGTGTTCTGTGCGGTGATCGCGGTGACCACCGAGGCGCCGTAGACGCCGAGGGCGGAGAAGGTCTTGAGGTCGGCCTGGATCCCGGCGCCGCCGCCCGAGTCGGAGCCGGCGATGGTGAGGGCGATGGGCGTGCCCGGCATGTCTTCCCCTTCCCCCGTGTCGGGGGGCGATGCCGGATGAAGGGGTGCCGGAAGTGCGGTGCCCGTTCCCTACGCCGGCATTGCCCGGATCAGGTGCGATGGGTTGGCTCGCGCCTCTCAGCCCCGGACGGGGCACCCCAACGGATCG
>CAZEGY010000069.1:0-12306 GCA_964511815.1 uncultured Rhodovulum sp. | reverse complement strand
GCTCGCGCAGGCTGTCGATCGGCGGGTTCGTCACCTGGCTGAAGTTCTGCCGGAAGTAGTGGCTGAGCGGCCGGTAGTGGCTGGAGAGCACGGCCGGCGGCGTGTCGTCGCCCATCGAGCCGATCGCCTCCTTGCCGTCCTCGGCCATCGGATGGAGCACGGTCTCGAGCTCCTCGACGGTGTAGCCCGCGGCGATCTGCCGGCGCCGCAGGTCGGCGCCGGTGATGACCGGATACTCCTCGACCCCGCGGGTCTCGTCCTCGAGGTCGACGATCGAGCCGATCCACTCCCCGAACGGCTGGCTCGTGGCCATCAGGTCCTTGATCTCGGCGTCGTGGTAGAGCTTGCCCGCGCCCATGTCGACGGCGAGGAGCTGCCCCGGCCCGAGCGCGCCCTTCTCGACGCAGGTCAGGTCGTCGGTCGGCACCATGCCGGCCTCGGAGCCGGCGATGACGAGCCCGTCGCCGGTCACGACGTAGCGCATCGGCCGGAGCCCGTTCCTGTCGAGCCCGCCGCACACCCAGCGCCCGTCGGTCATCGCGAGCGCCGCCGGTCCGTCCCAGGGCTCCATCACCGAGTTCGAATAGGCGTACATGTCCTGCCACGCCTGCGGCATCTTGGTCGCGAGCTTCGACCAGGCCTCGGGCACCAGCATCGACTTCGCCATCGGCGCGATCCGGCCCGCGCGCACCAGCACCTCGAAGACGTTGTCGAGCGCGGCGGAGTCCGACGACCCCGGCAGCACGATCGGCTTGATGTCCTCGGCGAGCTCGCCGAAGTAGTCCGAGCTCATGCGGATCTCGTGGCTCTTGAGCCAGTTGAGGTTGCCCTTGATCGTGTTGATCTCGCCGTTGTGGGCGAGCATCCGGAACGGCTGCGCCAGCCACCACCGCGGGAAGGTGTTGGTCGAATACCGCTGGTGATAGATCGCGAAGGCGCTGACGAAGCGCGGGTCCTGGAGGTCGGGGTAGAAGACGCTCACCTCCTCGGCGAGCATCATCCCCTTGTAGATCACCGACCGGCAGCTCATCGAGCAGACGTAGAAGTCGCGGATCCCCGCCGCCGCCTTCTCGATCCGCCGGCGGATGACGTAGAGCTCGCGCTCGAAGGTCTCCTCGTCGACCCCCTTCGAGTTCGAGATCAGGATCTGCTCGATCTCCGGCCGCGTCGCGTTCGCCTTCTGCCCGAGCACCGAGATATCGACGGGAACGTGGCGCCACCCATAGATATAGTATCCCATCCGCAGCACTTCGGTCTCGACGACCGTCCTTGCCGCCTCCTGCCCGCCGAAGTCGTTGCGCGGCAGGAACACCTGCCCGACCGCCAGCCGCTCGCCGCGCGGCTGGTGGCCGGTGCGCCGCACCTGATCCTCGAAGAACTCGACCGGGATCTGCACGTGGATTCCCGCCCCGTCGCCGGTCTTGCCGTCGGCATCGACGGCGCCGCGGTGCCAGATCGCCTTCAGCGCCTTGATGCCGTTCTCGACCACCTGCCGCCGCGGCTTGCCGTCGATGGCGACGACGAGCCCGACGCCGCACGACGAATGCTCCTGCTCGGAGTGATAGAGCCCCTCGGCCTCCAGCCGGGCGAACTCCGCCTCCTTCCGCGCGACCCAGGCGTCATCGTAAGTGGTCATCGGCGTCACTCCTGGCGGGCGCGGCCAACCGGCCGCAGGCTTGAAGGAAGGGGGTTTTTATGCATATATTTATTCGCGGCTAACCGCGCCGGCCTAGTCCCGGGGGCATGGATGACCAGACCTACGAGTGGGACCCTGCGAAGGCCGTCGACAACCTCGGCAAGCACGGCCTCGACTTCGAGCTCGTCCGCCGGTTCGACTGACACCGCGCGGTCGCCGTCGTCGACGACCGGCGCTCCTATGGCGAAGTCCGGCGTCGCGCCTGCGGGCCGATCGACGGTCGCCAGTGCGTTGTCGTCTTCACGGTCCGCGACGAGGTGGTCCGCGTGATCAGCCTGCGCAAGGCGAACAGGAGGGAGATCAGGCAATATGGACGATGACGGACGACGCGATCCGGCACCCGACGACGACCCGATCGACGATGACGAGAATCCGGAATGGACCGCGGAGGACTTCGCCCGGGCGAAGCCGATTTCCGAGATCCCCGAACTCGCCTTCCTCCTGAAGCGCGGGCGGCCCGCCAAGGCCGACTCCGAACGCAAGCGCCGCGTCACCATCATGCTCGACCCCGAAGTGATCGAGCACTTCAGGGCGGGCGGCAGGGGCTGGCAGACGCGCATCAACGCCGCGCTCCGCAAGGCCGCCGGGCTGTAGCCGCTCACGACCCGTCCTCCCCGCCGAAGGCCGCCTCGACCTCGGCCTTGGTCTTGCGCGCGTGGTCGCCCGCGAAGGCGAAGCCCGCCGGCTTGCGGTCGATGTAGATCTCCGAGCTCAGCGGGAAGCCGTCCGGCTCGTCGAAGAGCCCGAGCGCCATCTCGTAGGTCTTCGGCCCGAAGCCGTCGGCCGTCAGGTGATAGAACAGCGTCGTCCCGCAGCGCTCGCACCAGCCGCGCTCGGCCCAGTCCGACGACGCATAGGTGCGGACGTGCTCCTCCCCCTCGAAGCGGATGTCCTCGGGCAGCACCGACACGCCGAGGAACGCCGCCCCCGTCCACCGCCGGCAGGTCTCGCAGTGGCAGGCATGCGCCTCGCGCGACCGCGGCTCCGCCTCGAAGCGCACCGCGCCGCAGATGCAGCCGCCGCGCATCACCGAGCCCTCCGGTTACCGCCGCATGAACGCCGCGACGGAATTCCGGTCAGCCCTCCTGACCCTAATTTCGTCCGCGATTCCGGGAGCCTGCCAGACCGGTACATGGAATGTGCATGGGATGTACGTGGGTTGTACATGGCGTCTCACTCCGCCGCGACCGCCGCCGAGCGGCTGTCGAGCCAGGTCAGGATGCTCTCCGCCGCCTCGCGCCCGTCGCGGATCGCCCAGACGACGAGGCTCGCCCCCCGGACGATGTCCCCGGCGGCATAGACCCCCTCGAGGCTCGTCCGCTTGGTCAGGAAATCGGCCTTCACCGTCCCCCAGCGCGTCACCTCGAGCCCCTCGACGCCCCAGAGCCGCGGCAGCTCCTCGGGCTCGAAGCCGAGCGCCTTGATGACGAGCTCCGCCGGCTCGGTATAGTCGGCGTCGGGGATCTCCTCCGGCGACTGCCGGCCGGTCGCGTCCGGCATCCCGAGCCGCATCCGCCCGACCCGCACCCCCGCGACGCTCTCGTCGCCGACGAAGCCCTTCGGCGCCGTCAGCCACGCGAACTCGACGCCCTCCTCCTCGGCGTTCGCCACCTCGCGCTGCGAGCCCGGCATGTTCGCCCGGTCGCGCCGGTAGAGGCAGGTGACCTTGCTCGCCCCCTGGCGGATCGCCGTCCGCACGCAGTCCATCGCCGTGTCACCGCCGCCGACGACGACGACGCGCTTGCCCGCGGCGTTCAGTTCGCCCGAGTCGAACTCGGGCACCGCGTCGCCGAAGCTCTTGCGGTTCGAGGCGGTCAGGTAGTCGATCGCCCGCACGATCCCCGGCAGCCCGCTCCCCGGCCCGGCGAGCTCGCGGGTCTTGTAGACCCCGGTGGCGATCAGCACCGCGTCGTGGTTGGCGCGGATCTCGTCGAAGGAGACGTCCTCGCCGACGTTGGTCCCGAGCCGGAAGGTCACGCCGCCCTCCTCGAGCTGGCCGTTGCGGCGCATCACCACGTCCTTCTCGAGCTTGAACCCCGGGATGCCGTAGACGAGGAGCCCGCCCGCCCGGTCATAGCGGTCGTAGACCGTCACCCGGATGCCCTGCCGCCGCAGCATGTCGGCGGCGGCGAGCCCGCCCGGCCCGGCGCCGATGATCCCGACGCTCTCCGGCCGCTCGACCATCGCCCGGACCGGCTGGACCCAGCCTTCCTCCCAGGCGGTGTCGGTGATGTACTTCTCGACCGACCCGATCGTCACCGTGCCGTGCCCCGACTGCTCGATGACGCAGTTGCCCTCGCAGAGCCGGTCCTGCGGGCAGATCCGCCCGCAGATCTCGGGAAACGTGTTGGTCGCCTGGCTGAGCTCGTAGGCCTCGCGCAACCGCCCCTCGGCGGTCAGCCGCAACCAGTCGGGGATGTTGTTGTGCAGCGGGCAATGGGTCTGGCAGTACGGCACCCCGCACTGCGAGCACCGGCCCGCCTGCTCCGCCGCCTTCTCCGCGGCGTACTGGCGATAGATCTCGCCGAAATCCTCCCTGCGCTCCTCGGCGGCGCGCTTGACGGGCATGTCGCGCTTCACGGTGACGAACTTCAGCATCACGTTCGCTGCCATGGTTTCCTCCCGAGGTGGCGCAACATTGCTGCGCCGAACGCCCCACGCCCGCCGCTTTCGGTCCCATACCGAAACCGCGCCCGGAAGAAAAGTAAGAATTGCTGACCCAGTTTACGCAAATCCACCCGCTCGGTGGAAAGCGTTCAAAAATCGTGCAGATTATAGGTCAGTATGATTTCCCTATGTCGCTCAGAACCCGGCGAGGAGGGCGACGAGCGCCAGCGAGCCGACGACGATTCGCCACCAGCCGAAGACCGCGTACCCCCGCCGCGACACGAATCCGAGGAGGCTGCGCACCACCAGCACCGCGGCGACGAAGGCGCAGACGAAGCCGACCGCGATCACCGCGGCGTCGTCCATGCTGAGGATGGCGCGGTTCTTGTAGAGGTCGTAGGCGAAGGCCCCGGCCATCGTCGGCATCGACAGGAAGAACGAGAACTCCGCCGCCGTGCGCTTGTCGGCCCCGAGCAGCAAGGCCCCGACGATCGTCGCTCCCGAGCGCGACACGCCCGGGATCATCGCCAGGCACTGGAAGAGGCCGATCTTCAGCGCCATCGGCAACGGGAAGTCCATCACGTCGCGGTACTCGGGCCGCTCCGGGCGGCGGTCGACCCAGAGAAGCACGATGCCGCCGAGGATCAGCATCACCGCGATCAGCATCGGCGTCTCGAAGAGCACCGTCTTGATGATGTCGTGGGCGAGCACGCCGACGACGACGGCCGGCAGGAAAGCGATCAGGATCGCGGCGACGAACCGGCGCGACTTGGGATCGTGCGGCACCGCCCGCGCCAGCTCGACGAGCCGCGCCGCGTAGACCGACAGCACCGCGAGGACCGCGCCGAGCTGGATCAGGACCTCGAACGCCTTGCCGGTCGACTCGAAGCCGAGGAAATGGCCCGCGAGGAGGATGTGGCCGGTGGAGGAGACGGGGATGAACTCGGTCAGACCTTCCAGAACCCCGAGGAAGGCCGCTACCGCAAACGACTGATCGGCCAAGGGCTCAGGTCCTGAACCGTGCGGCGGATTCCTTGATCTCGTCGTACTGCCCGCTCGGCCGATACGAATACAGGTAACTCTCCAGAACCGCCTCCATCGCGATCGGTGTCATCCCGAGGTCGGCGAACCCCTTCGCCCCGGGTGCCACGACGTTGTCGTGGCGCAGCATTCTCACCTGGTCCCGGGTCAGCAGCGAATTGGCGACGAGGCCGCCGGTCAGGCGCTGCACCCCGTCGAGGACCGCCGCCTGCAGGCGCGCGATCGCCCACGGCAGGGCGACGATCAGCCGCCGCCGC
Source organism: uncultured Rhodovulum sp. (assembly GCA_964511815.1). Taxonomy (GTDB): domain Bacteria; phylum Pseudomonadota; class Alphaproteobacteria; order Rhodobacterales; family Rhodobacteraceae; genus Amaricoccus. Next base: position 6,705 of record CAZEGY010000069.1, on the reverse strand, counting down.
CGGATGATCCCGAGCATCCGCTCCATCAGCACCCGGAACGTCGCGACCTCGGGGCCGCCGAGCTCGTAGACCCCGGCCGGCACCGGCTCGATCGCCGCCTTGGCGACCGCCGCCGCCACGTCGTCGACGTAGACCGGCTGGAAGCGCGTCTCCGCCCCGACGAGCGGCAGCACCGGCATCATCCGCGCCATGCTGGCGAAGCGGTTGAAGAAGCCGTCGCCGTCGCCGAAGACGATCGACGGCCGCACGATCACCGCGCCCGGAAACACCTCGGCGATGCGCTGCTCCGCCGCGCCCTTGGCGCGCGCGTAGCCGCTGTCGCTCGCCGCGTCGGCGCCGATCGCCGAGACGTGGACGAGCCGGGAGGCGCCTTCCTCGGCGGCGATCCGCGCCACCCGCACCGCGCCCTCGTCGATGACGGCGCCGAAGCTCTGCTTGCCGAGCTCGTTCAGGATGCCGACGCAGTTGATGACGACGTCCGATCCGTGGATGGCGCGGCGCGTCGACTCGTCGTCGCGGATGTTGGCCTGGATCGGCACCACCTGTCCGACGAACCCGTACGGGCGCACGAACCCGGCCTCCTCGGGCCGGCGCACCGCGACGCGCACGCCCCAGCCGGCGCGGGCCATGCGCTGCGTCACGTAGCGTCCGACGAAGCCGGAGCCGCCGAATACGGTCACGATGGGGACGGGCATGGGCTGGTCTCCTGTCGCATTGCACCATCGGCATACGGCGAACCCACCGGCAGGACAAGCGGAGCCGTCGCCGCCGGCCTCGGCGCGGCGCGCTCCACGGGACGTGTCGCGTCGGCGCGGAACGGCGCCTCGGTCCGCACCTCGCCCGGCCGCACGTCCCGGGTCATCGCACCCTCCCGGTCAGCGCCGCCGGCGCAGGTAGACGTAGAACGCCCCCGCGCCCCCGTGGCGCTGGTGGGCCGGCGCGACCTGGAGGACGTGCCCGATGATCGGCGGCGAGGCGAGCCAGTGTGGCAGGCTGTGACGCAGGACGCCGTGGCGGCGCGGCTGGTGCCAGCTGTCGTCGGCCTTGCCCTTGCCGGTGATGACGAGGACGAGGCGGAGATCGCGCGCCGCCGCCGACAGGACGAAGCCGATCAGCGCCGCGTGCGCCCGCTCGGAGGTCATCCCGTGGAGGTCGAGCCGCCCCTCGGGCTCCAGCCGCCCGCGCCGCATCTTCTCGAAGCGCCGCCTGTCCATGTGCGGATGCGCCCGCTCGAGGCCAGCCACCGGATCGACGCTCGGCGCCGGCGCCGGGCGCCGCGCCGGGACCGACGGCACGGGCCGCGGCGGATCGGGCAGGAGGAGCGGGACGGGCGGAGCCTCGGCCGCCGGAGGCGGCGGAGCGTCGCCCGGACGCAGCGGATGGGCCGTCGCCGCGACCTGGTTCCACAGCCGCCGCTCGTCCGGCGTCAGCCCGCGCCGCCGCGCCATCGCCTGCCGGTCAGCCGGCGGTGCCGGCCAGCAGCCAGTTCGGATTGTCGGAGGTCATGTCGCGGGTGAAGGTCCAGACGTCGCGCTGCTGCTTCAGCTCGTGCGGCGCGCCCTCGACGATGCGCCCCTCGGGGTCGCGGACGACCGACGACAGCTCGCCGGTGAAGCGCATGGTGATGTCGGCCTCGCTCGTCGCCGGGTCGAAGCGGGCGTCGACGAGCTTGACCTCGCGGATGCCGGCGAAGGTCGCCTCGACCGTCAGCCCCTTTTCCTTCCGCGCCTCGATCGCCGCGGCGAACGGCTCGTAGACCTCGGGCGCGAGGAACTTGCCGAGGGTTTCGAGATCGCCGTTCTCGTAGGCCATCACGATCATTTCATAGGCGGCACGGGCGCCGTGGGTGAAATCGCCGACCGTGAAGTTGCGATCGGCGCGTTTCATCGCCGCGAGCGCCTTGCCCGTCGGGCTCTCGGGCTCGGCGAAATCGGCGATGTCGGGGTCGATGGTGCCGCCCTCGATCACCTCGAAGGGCCGCTCGCGCCGGCCGCTCGGCGTCGGGCCGGTCATCTCCCGCGGTTTCTCGAAGCCCTCGCGGGTGCCGAGCACGCTGCGCAGGCGCAGGATGAGGAAGAGCGCGATGGCGGCGAGGATTACGATCTGGATCATCTGCGAGCCCATCGGCCAGCCTTTCACTTTTCCGACCGAGGCGTGTGGCGCCCGATGGTTCGGTTTCTTATGTAGGCACTCGGACACGGCGAGTCCATTGGACGGCCCGTAACGAAACGAGAGAGTCTTGGCGAACTGGCTGCCCCTCATGTTCATCGCGCTCCCGCTCGCGGAGATCGCGACCTTCATCGTCGTCGGCGGCGCCATCGGCGTCCTGCCGACGATCGCGCTCGTGCTGCTCGCGGCCTTCGGAGGCGTCGCCCTCATCCGCTGGCAGGGCCTCCAGACCCTCGGCCGTCTCCAGGCGAGCCTCGAGGCCGGCGGCGACCCGACCGGCCCCCTCGCCCACGGGGCGCTCGTCGCCATCGCCGGCATCCTCCTCGTGATCCCGGGCTTCCTGACCGACGTCGCGGCACTCCTCCTCCTCGTCCCGGCGGTGCGCACCGCCCTCATCCGCCGCGGCGCGGCGCGGACGACCGTCCACGTCTCGACGACCTTCGGCGGACGTGCCCGCCCGGCGCAGCCACCCGAGACGATCGACGCCGACTACGAGGTCGTCGACGACGACGACCCCCCGCCGGGCGACGGCCCGCGCGGCAGCTCGGGGTGGACCCGGCCGCAGTGAGCCCGGTGAGCCCGGCGCGGCCCCCGGGCCGCGTTGTGGCGGCGAAACGGGCGTGCTAGACCGCGCGCGACCGAGCCAACGGGGAGCGAAGAACCATGGCCGACGAAGAAACCAGCAACGAAACCAACGGCGCCGCCGGGGCTGCCCCGCAGCCGCGCCTGCAGATGCTGACCCAGTACGTCCGCGACCTCTCCTTCGAGAACATCGCGGTGCAGAAGGGCGTCGCCGCCGCCGACGGCAAGCCCGACGTCAAGGTGCAGATCAACCTCGACGTCCAGCAGCGCGCCGGCGACCGCTACGAGGTCGCGCTCAAGGTCAACGTCGACTCGAAGGTCGGCGAGGCGCAGATCTTCATCCTCGAGCTCGACTACGCCGGCCTCTTCGTCATCCAGAACGTGCCGCAGGACCAGCTGCACGCGCTCCTGATGATCGAGTGCCCGCGGCTGGTCTTCCCCTACGTCCGCCGCGTCGTCGGCGACGTGACCCGCGACGGCGGCTACCCGCCGCTGAACCTCGAGCAGATCGACTTCCTCAGCCTCTACCGCCAGGAGATGGCGCGCCGCCAGCAGGCGGCCCCGGCGGCGCAGGCGTAGGCCTCACGTCCGCCAGAGCGCAGCCTCGCCGAGGGTCGCGACGAAGCGCGCGTGCGCCTCGGCCTCGGCCGGCGTCAGCCGCGGGGCGAGCGGGCGCGGCCGCGGCGGCACCACCCACGACCCGCCCGACGCCGGCCCTGCGGTGACGACCGCGAGGCTGAGGTCCGGCTGACGCCCGCCCATCAGCTCGAGATAGACCTCGGCGAGCAGCTCGGAGTCGAGCAGCGCCCCGTGCTTCTCGCGGGCGGAGTTGTCGACGCCGAAGCGCCGGCAGAGCGCATCGAGGGTGTTCTGCGCCCCGGGAAACCGCCGCCGCGCCAGGTCGAGGGTGTCGACCGCCCGCGCCCACGGCACCGTCGGCTGCCCGGCCCAGCCGAGCTCGGCGTTCAGGAATTTCATGTCGAAGGCGGCGTTGTGGATCACCAGCCGCGCGTCGCCGATGAACGCGGCGAATTCCGCCGCGATCGCGGAAAACACCGGCTTGTCGGCGAGGAACTGCGCCGTCAGGCCATGCACCTCGACGACCTCCTGCGGCACGTCGCGCTGGGGGTTGATGTAGGCGTGGAAGGTGCGGCCGGTCGGCATGTGGTTGACGAGCTCGACCGCCCCGATCTCGACGAGGCGGTCGCCGCTGTCGGGGTCGAGGCCCGTGGTCTCGGTGTCGAGGACGATCTCACGCATCGTTGCCGGTCTCCCTCAGCCGCGCCAGCAGCGCGCGAACGTCGGCGCGCGCCGCCGCGATCCCCCTGTCGGTCTCGATGACGAAATCCGCCCGCGCCCGCTTCTCGGCGTCGGGCGTCTGGCGCCCGAGGATCCGGCCGAGCATCTCGTCGGTCATCCCCGGCCGCGCCAGCACCCGCGCGCGCTGCACCGCTGCCGGCGCGCTGACGACGAGGACGCCGTCGAGCCAGCCGTCCGCCCCGGTCTCGTAGAGGAGCGGGATGTCGTAGAGCAGGATCGGCGCGGCGGCATTGGCGGCGGCGAAGCGCGCCCGGTCCTCGGCCACGAGGGGATGGACGCGGGCCTCGAGCCGCGCGAGAAGCCCCGGATCCTCCGCGACCGCGCCGCGAAGCCGGTCGCGATCGACCGCGCCCGCGACGATCGCCTCCGGCACCAGGTCGGCGAGCGCCTCGGCGCCGCCACCGCCGGCGGCATAGAGCCGATGGACCGCGGCATCGGCATCCCAGACCGGGACGCCGGCCTCGGCGAAGAGCCCGGCCGTCGTCGACTTGCCCATCCCGACCGAGCCGGTGAGACCGAGGCGATAGGGCGTCATGCGTCGCCGGTCACGGCGGCCCGGAGGGCGGCGTCGACCTCCGGCCGGCGCCCGAACCATGTCTCGAAGCCGGGCACGCCCTGGTGCAGCAGCATCCCGAGGCCGTCGACCGCCTCGAGCCCGAACGCCCGCGCCGCGGCGACGAACGGCGTCGCGGTGCGGCCGTAGACGACGTCGGCGACCAGCGCCGCCCGGTTGGCGCGGCCGAGGTCGATCGGCACTGCGTCGCTCGTCATCCCGACCGGGGTGGTGTTGACGATCGTCGCCGCGTCCGACGCCCGCTCCGAGGCGTCGTCCCACGGCACGACGCGCGTCCGCCCGCCGAAGTGCGCGGCGAGACCCTCGGCGCGGCCGACGTTGCGGTTGGCGATCCGCACCTCGGGCGCTCCGCCCGCGAGCAGCGCCGCGATCACCGCCCGCGCCGACCCGCCCGAGCCCAGCACCAGCGCCGGCCCGCCGGCGGCGTCCCACGACGGCGCGCTCTGGCGCAGGTTCTCGATGAAGCCGTAGCCGTCGGTGTTGTCGGCGTGGATGGTGCCGTCGACGCCAAAGGTCAGCGTGTTCGCCGCGCCGATCTCCCGGGCGCGCGGCGTCGTCTCGGTGGCGAGGGCGAAGGCGGCCTCCTTGTGGGGGATGGTCACGTTCACCCCGCGGAAGCCGAGCCGCGGCAGCGACAGCAGCCCGGCCTCGAACTCCTCGGGGGCGAGCGCGATCGGGACATAGTAGCCGGCGAGGCCGTAGCGCCTCAGCCAGTGGCCATGAAGACGCGGCGACAGCGAGTGGCCGACGGGCCAGCCGATGACGCCGGCGAGCGGCGGGGCTTCGGTCATTCCGGTACGACTCCCCGGGTCCGGAGGAAGGCGAGCAGCTCGAGGAGCGGCAGCCCCATGATGGTGAAGACGTCGCCGCGAACCTGCGCGAAGAGCACGGCGCCGCCTTCCTCGATGCGATAGGCGCCGACGCTGTCGAGCACCGCCTCGCCCTCGGTGTCGAGATAGCGGTCGACGAAGGCCGCGCCGAGCGGCCGCATGACGAGATCGGCGCGCCCGACATGGCGCCAGACCGGCCGGCCTTCCTCGAAGACCACCGCCGCCGACAGGAGCTGGTGGCCCCGCCCGCCGAGGGCGAGGAGCTGTGCCCGGGCCTCGGCACGGTCGGCGGGCTTGTCGAAGATGCGGCCGTCGGCGACGAGCACCTGGTCGGCACCGAGCACGAGCCGCTCCGGATGCCGCGAAGCGAGGCGACGCGCCTTGAGCTCGGCGAGCGCATCGGCGACGTCGCGCGCCGGCGCCCCCTCGGCGACCATCGCCTGCTTGACCGCCGCCTCGTCGACGGCGGCGACGGCGACCTCGAACGGCACCCGCGCCCGCTCGAGCAGCGTGGCCCGGGCGGCGGATCGCGAGGCGAGAATCAGCGGCGGCGGCACGGCGGTCCTTCGGCGCTCGGAAGACGAGGTCCGGCCCTTTTGCCCGGCTCCCCCGGGGTGCGCAAGCATCCCGCGCCGCCCCCGTCGGACGGATTCCTCGGGACGGTTCTGTGGATAAGGCGCCGGAAGCCGCGGGCGAGGGATCTGGACAACCCCGGAGCCACGCGCTTCGCGACCTTCGGACGCGATCCGCCCACATGCCGCGGCGCGTCCGGGCTTAACCTTTCGCCCCCTCGGGATAACTCGGATTCGGCGCGACCGAAATGCCGTCAAGATCGAATCCAAAGCCTGTGGATAAGCCCAAGCTCATTTGCCAACATATTGATTTATCAGTCTTATTATTCCGTCTTGTGCAACTCTTGGTTGAAATAGGCCACTAGTGGTGCTCGGGGGGATCTGTGGAAAACCTTGTGGGAAATCGCCGCAACCGATTAATCCCCGGGATTCCACGGCCCTGTCTCTTCATCTTCCATCAAGGATTACTATCTTCGAAAGCGAGGGGCAGGCCGGGCTTGCACGCCACCGCGCCCATGGCTAGACGCCGGGATCATCCCCGGAGTTCGACGAACGTGCTCGACATCCTCTCCACCGCCTACCCGTGGACCAAGGTCCTGCACATCGTCTCGGTGGTGGCGTGGATGGCGGGGCTCTTCTACCTGCCGCGGCTCTTCGT
>CAZEGY010000068.1:0-12338 GCA_964511815.1 uncultured Rhodovulum sp. | reverse complement strand
CGGGACATCGTCATCGCGGCGATGCTCGGGGCGCAGGAGTTCGGGATCGGCACGGCGGCGCTGATCGCGATGGGCTGCATCATGGTGCGGCAGTGCCAGAGCAACACCTGCCCGGTGGGGGTGTGCACCCAGGACCCGGCGCTGAGGGCGAAGTTCACCGGGACGGCGGACAAGGTCGTCAACCTCATCAGCTTCTACGCCCAGGAGGTGCGCGAGGTGCTGGCGAGCGTCGGGGCGACCTCGATCGACCAGGTGATCGGGCGGGCCGACCTGCTGACCCAGGTCAGCCGCGGCGCCGAGCATCTCGACGACCTCGACCTCAACCCGCTGCTCATCAACGTCTACCAGGGCGAGAAGATCGACTACGACCGGCGGAAGCCGCGCAATCCGGTGCCCGACACCCTCGACGCCCAGGTCGTCACCGACGCCGAGCCGTTCTTCAAGGACGGGGAGAAGATGCAGCTCTCCTATGCCGTGCAGAACACGCTGCGCTCGATCGGGACGCGGGTGTCGAGCCACATCGTCCAGCGCTTCGGGATGAAGAACGCGCTCCAGCCCGACCACCTGACGATCAAGCTCGCCGGGAGCGCCGGGCAGTCGCTCGGGGCGTTCGCGGCGCCCGGTCTCAAGATCGAGGTGACGGGCGAGGCCAACGACTACGTCGGCAAGGGGCTGTCGGGGGGGACGATCGTGGTGCGGCCGCCGCTCGGTTCGCCGCTGGTGCCGCACGACAACGCCATCATCGGCAACACCGTGCTCTACGGCGCGACGGCGGGGCAGCTCTTCGCCAACGGCCGGGCGGGCGAGCGGTTCTGCGTGCGCAACTCGGGGGCGGAGGTCGTCGTCGAGGGCTGCGGGTCGAACGGCTGCGAGTACATGACCGGCGGCGTCGCGGTGATTCTCGGGCGCTTCGGCGACAACTTCGGCGCCGGCATGACCGGGGGCATGGCCTACCTCTACGATCCCGACGCCGAGCATACGCTGCGGCTGAACGGCGAGACGGTGATCGTCGTGCCGGTCGCGGGGCGGCACTGGGAGATGCAGCTCAAGCGGCTGATCGAGCGCCACCATCGCGAGACCGGCAGTCCGCGGGCGGGCGAGATCCTGCGGAACTGGGCGGAATCGCTGCCGTGCTTCCGCCAGGTGGTGCCGAAGGAGATGCTGCCGCGGCTCGCCCATCCGCTCAGCGACGCGGTGGCGGCGGCGACGGCGTGACCGCGACCGCCCCTCCGCGAGCGGAGGGGGGGTCGTTGGCGGGACGGGCGGTGCGTGCTATGGTGGTATTACCCCGCAATACCCGGAGGCCGCCTCATGCCCGCACATCCCGTTGCCGTGAAGCTCGATCCGGAGATCTATGCCCGTGTGCGCCATCTGGCGGAGGCCAGGGACCGCTCCGCGCACTACCTGCTGCGCGAAGCGATCGGCCAGTACGTGGAGCGGGAGGAGAAACGGCAGGCCTTCCGCGAGGACGCGCTCCGGGCCTGGGACGCCTATCGGGCTGATGGTCTTCACGTCGATCACGCCGAGGCCGACGCGTGGCTGGCGCGGCTCGAAGCGGGCGACGACCTGGAGCCGCCCGAGTGCCACGACTGAGATGGACGCCGCGTGCGCTCCGGGACGTCCAGCGTTGCTATCGCGTCCTGGCGGCGAAGAACCCCGCCGCGGCCTCCCGCGCGGTGCGGGCGATCCGCGAGGGAATGCGGATCGTTGCGGTCGAGCCCGGCGCCGGACGTCCGGTCGCCGAGATGGAGGTCGACTGGCGGGAGTGGCCGATCGGATTCGGCGACAGCGGCTACGTCGTGCTCTATCGTCTGAGCGGAGACGACGTCGTGGTCCTCGCGGTCCGGCATCAGCGGGAGGCGGGATACTGACGGCCTCCGGGATCGCGCGGGCAGCCGCGCGGCGAAGAACTGCGAGGTGAGCGAATGACCCCCGAGGACTTGCGCGACTTCACCGGCGAGACGCCGCCCGCCGGGCTGGCGCCGCCGTTCCAGGCGCTGTGGTGGCTGAAGAAGGGCGGACTCGAGACCGGGCCGGAGTGGGAGAAGGCCCACGAGATCGCCCAGGGCGGCGAGGGCGAGCGGTTGCACGACCTCGTCCACGCGCTCGTCCACTGGATCGAGGGCGATGACGGCAACGCCGCCTACTGGTACCGCCGGGCGGGGAGTGCCGACGCGCGCGCCGCGACCAGGGACGCCGAGTGGGAGCGGATCGTGGCGATGATGGAGCACTGAGCGCAGCGCGGCCCGACGGTTTGCACGGGCGGGTTGCACGGGCGGGGCTTTGCCCCTCAGGGTGGGGCATGGTCGTCCGCTTCACGCGCCGGTTGCTCGGAGGGATCGTCCGACGCCTGGTGCGCGCCGCGCTCCTCGTCGGGCTCGTCGCGGTGGCGGTGGTGCTGGTGCTGCGCTGGGTGAACCCGCCGCCGGGGATCACCATGATCGCGGAGTGGACGCGGCTCGGGTCGATCGAGCGCGAGTGGGTGCCGATCGCGGCGATGGCGGACTACCTGCCGTTGTCGGCGGCGGCGGCGGAGGACGCGAACTTCTGCCTGCACCACGGCTTCGATCTCGCCGGCATCCGCGCGGCGCTCGCCGACGACCGGCGGGTGCGCGGCGCGAGCACGATCAGCCAGCAGGTGGCGAAGAACGTCTTCCTCTGGCAGGGGCGGACGTGGGTCCGCAAGGGGCTCGAGGCGGGGTTCGCGGTGCTGATCGAGGCGCTGTGGCCGAAGCGGCGGATCATGGAGGTCTACCTCAACGTCGCCGAGACGGGCGAGGGCGTCTTCGGGGTGCAGGCGGCGGCGCGGCACTACTGGAACCTCGATGCGGGCGCGCTCGGGCCGCAGCGCTCGGCGCGGCTGATGGCGGTGCTGCCCGACCCGAGGCGGCGGTCGCCGGTGTCGGGGACGGCGTTCATCGCCCGGCGGGGCGCGGCGATCCAGGCGGGCGCCGCGACGATCCGCGCCGACGGGCGGGGCGACTGCTTCCTGTGAGCGGGGGCGGCGAATCGCCCACGGGTGTGGCGGTTTCGTCGCATCCGAGTTGAATCGTCGGGCATTTGCGGGAATAGTCGGGCATCGAGCAAGAAAAGGGTCGCCGAAGATGCGCCGTCTCTATCATCAGCCGCTTTCGCCGTTCTGCCGGAAGATCCGCCTCGCGCTCGCGGAGAAGAAGATCGAGGTGGAGCTCGTCGAGGAGCCGACCTGGGAGCGGCGCATGGACTTCCTGCGGCTGAACCCGGCGGGCAAGGTGCCGGTGCTGCGCATCGACGACCTCGTGCTGGCGGATTCGGCCGCGATCTTCGAGTACCTCGAGGAGGTCTATCCCGAGCCGGCGCTCTTGCCGCGCGACCCGGCGCTGCGCGCCGAGGCCCGGCGGCTGGTCGGGTGGTTCGACGACAAGTTCCACGACGAGGTGACGGCGAACCTGCTCTACGAGCGGGTGAACAAGAAGCTCGCCAAGACCGGCTATCCCGAGAGCGACAAGATCAAGGCCGGCCTGCGCAACGTCAAGTATCACCTCGACTACATCGGCTGGCTGATGGACCATCGCCGCTGGCTCGCCGGCGACAGCATGACCATCGCCGACTTCGCGGCGGCGGCGCACCTGTCGTGCCTCGACTACGTCGGCGACGTCGACTGGGCGCGGAACCAGGGGCTGCACGAGTGGTACGCCAAGATCAAGTCGCGCCCGGCGTTCCGCTCGATCCTCGCCGATCTGGTGCCGGGCTTCACCCCGCCGCAGCACTATGCGGACCTCGACTTCTGAGACGCGCGAGCCGGCGGCCCTCGCCGGGCGGCTGAAGGCGCGGGCGCTCGAGGAGGGCTTCTCGGCCTGCGGGATCTGCGCGCCCGACGCGGTGCCCGAGGCGGGCGCGCGGCTCCGGGCGTTCGTCGCCGAGGGCTGGCACGGGCGGATGGCGTGGATGGCGGAGCGGCTCGGGTGGCGGTCGTCGGCGGCGGCGCTGTGGCCCGAGGCGCGGTCGGTCGTCATGCTCGCCGAGGTCTACACGCCGGAGGTCGACCCGCTGGCGGTGACGGCGATGCGCGACCGGGCGGCGATCAGCGTCTACGCGCGCGGGCGCGACTATCACGACGTGGTCAAGAAGCGGCTGAAGCGGGTCGGGCGCTGGCTGGTGGCGGAGACCGGGGCGGAGATCAAGGTCTTCGTCGACACCGCGCCGGTGATGGAGAAGCCGCTCGCCGCGGCGGCGGGGATCGGGTGGCAGGGCAAGCACACCAACCTGCTCTCGCGCGAGCTCGGCAACTGGTTCTTCCTCGGGGCGATCTTCACGACGCTCGACCTGCCGAAGGACGCGGCCGCGGCGGAGCGCTGCGGGTCGTGCCGGGCGTGCCTCGACGCCTGCCCGACGCAGGCGTTCCCGGCGCCCTTCCGGCTCGATGCGCGGCGGTGCATCTCGTACCTGACGATCGAGCACGACGGCGCGGTGCCCGAGGAGTTCCGCGCGGCGCTGGGCAACCGGGTCTACGGCTGCGACGACTGCCTCGCGGCGTGCCCGTGGAACAAGTTCGCCGCCGAGGCGCGGGAGGCGCGGGTCTGGGCGCGGGAGGCGCTGAACGCGCCGCCGCTCGCCGAGCTCGCGGCGCTCGACGACGCAGGCTTCCGGGCGCTGTTCAGCGGCTCGCCGGTCAAGCGGATCGGGCGCAACCGCTTCGTGCGGAACGTGCTCTACGCGATCGGCAACTCCGGGGACGCAGGGCTGCGGCCGGTGGCGGAGGCGGCGCGGGCGGACGGCGACGACGCGGTGCGGGACGCGGCGGACTGGGCGGTCGCCCGGCTCACTGAAGGCGCTGGAGGTTGAGGCGCGCCGGCGCGGCGAGCGGGTCGTCGGGGTGCTCGCGGACGAGGCGGAGGAAGAGCGCGGCGGCGGCGGCGGTGTCGCCGGTCTCGGCGAGGGCGGCGGCGGTCTCGAACTGGGCCTCGGCGAGGTCGGGGTCGAGGGCGAGGGCGTTCCGCGCCTCGGCGAGGGCGCCGGCGGGGTCGTCCTGGTGGCGGAGCGTCGCGGCGAGGAGGGCGCGGGCGCGGGCGTCGGCGGGGTCGCGGGCGATGACGGTCTCGAGCGCGGCGCGGGCGGCGGGCCAGTCGTCGAGCGCGGCGGCGGCGCGCGCCGCGAGGAGCAGGCGGTCGGCGTCGGCCGGGGTCAGCCGGTCGGCGGCGGCGAGGGTGTCGCGGGCGAGGTCGGGGCGGCCGGCGGCGAGCCATTGCGCCCCGGCGTCGGTCAGGATCACGGCGCGGGCGTCGTAGGGGATGGCGCGGTTCGGGTCCTGGGCGAGGTTGGTGAGGAACGCCGCGGCGGTGCCGTGGGCGCCGGAGGCGGCGAGGGCGTCGGCCTCGCACAGGCTCGCCGCGGTGCCGCCGCCGGTGCGCGACCAGAGGGCGGCCTCCTCGCGGGCGCGGGCGGGGTCGGCGACGATCGCCGCGGCACAGTCCTCGGCCGAGCGGATCTCGGCGGCGGCGGGCGCGGCGAGGAGGAGAAGAAGGAGGGGAAGGAGCCAGCGCATGAGGGGGAGCGATGTCTGATCCGGTGCTGCTGACGTTCGGGCATGGCTACTCCGCCGGGCGCCTCGCCGCAACCCTGCCGGGGTGGCGGCGCCTCGGGACGGTGCGGAGCGCCGAGGGCGCGGCGGCGCTGGCGGCGGCGGGCATCGAGCCGGTGCGCTGGGAGGACGACGCGGCCGTCGCGGCGGCGGTGGCGGCGGCGGACCACGTCCTCGTCTCGGTGCCGCCGGACGCGGGCGGCGACCCGGTGCTGGCGCGCTTCGGGACGGCGCTCGCGGCGGCGCGGCCGCGGTGGGTCGGCTACCTGTCGACGACCGGGGTCTACGGCGACCGGGGCGGGGCGTGGGTCGACGAGGAGGGCGCGCTCGCGCCGGTGAACGCGCGGAGCGCGTGGCGGGTGGCGGCGGAGCGCGCGTGGGTCGCGACGGGACTGCCGGTCATGCTCTTCCGGCTCGCGGGCATCTACGGGCCGGGGCGGAGCGCCTTCGACCGGCTGCGCGCCGGGCGGGCGCAGCGGGTGGTGAAGGCGGGGCAGGTCTTCAGCCGCATCCACGTCGACGACATCGCCGCCGTGCTGCGGGCGTCGATGGCGCGCGGGGTGGCGGGGCGGGCCTACAACGTCGCCGACGACGAGCCGGCGCCGCCCGAGGACGTGATCGCCTTCGCCGCGGGGCTGCTCGGGGTGCCGGTGCCGCCGGAGATCCCCTTGGAGGAGGCGGGGCTCTCGCCGCTGGCGGCGAGCTTCTACGCGGAGTCGAAGCGGGTCTCGAACCGGCGGATCCGCGAGGAGCTCGGGGTCGCGCTCGCCCATCCGACCTATCGCGAGGGGCTCGCGGCGATTCTCGCCGCGGGTGGGTAGGTCGGCAACAGGTGGCGCAAAACGATGGCCGCCGGCGTTTCATGCTGGCAAAGTCGGGCGCGGCGTGAAACTAACGGCGGGAACGAGCGCCCGAGAATGGCCGGAAGGGACGTGAGGTAGGTGGGGATGCCGGAGAAGCGCCTGCGCGCGGGAATCGCCTTGCTCGCGATGGCGGCCGCGCTCGCGCCCGGGACCATCGCGCCGGCGCAGGTCGCCGCACCGTGGATCGCCGAGAACCGGCCGAGCCTGAACCTCTACGGCGTCACCGGCCTCATCGACATGCCGAGCGCGGAGAGCCAGCCCGACGGGCAGATCTCGGCGAGCTACTCGATCTTCGGCAACAGCGAGCGGCGCAACTTCACCTTCCAGCTCCTGCCGCGGCTGTCGGCGACGCTGCGCTATGCGACGATCCGCGACTGGGGCAAGGGCGACGACCTCGACTACAACCTCTTCGACCGCAGCGTCGATCTCCAGTTCCAGATCCTCAAGGAGAGCGGCGCCTGGCAGCCGTCGCTCGCCGTCGGCTTCCGCGACGTGCTCGGGACCGGCGTCTACTCGGCCGAGTACCTCGTCGCGACGAAGACGGTGGCGCGGGACTTCAAGCTCAGCGCCGGGCTCGGCTGGGGCCGGCTCGCCGGCATCGGGGCGACGAGCAATCCGTTCTGCGACATCTCCGAGGGCATGTGCGCGCGCGACGAGGACTTCGGCGAGGGCGGCGACGTCGCCTGGGGCCGGTTCTTCTCCGGCGAGGACATGGGCATCTTCGGCGGCGTCGAGTGGACGACGCCGATCGACGGGCTGACGCTCAAGGCCGAGTACTCGTCCGACACCTACGACCGCGAGCAGCTCTACAGCGACTTCGAGCGCAAGAGCCCGTGGAACTTCGGCGCCGAGTACCGCATCCGCGACGGGATCACCCTCGGCGGCTACTACATGTACGGCGACGCCATCGGCGTGAACCTCGTGTTCTCGGGCAACCCCAAGGAACCCTTGGTCCCGCAGAACCTCGATCCGGCGCCGGTGCCGGTCAATCCGCGGCCGCCGGGGCCGCACGGCACGACGTGGGTCGCCGACACCAAGGCGCGCGAGACGCTGGTCACCGCGGTCTCGAAGGCGCTCTCCGACGAGGGGATCACCCTCCAGGAGATGCGCTTCGCCGCGACCGAGGTCGACGTGCGCATCTACAACCGCAGGATCAACCAGTCGCCGAAGGCGATCGGGCGGACGGCGCGGGTGCTGGCGGCGGCGATGCCCTACTCGGTCGAGACCTTCCGCATCACCCCGATCGAGGACGGGTTGCCGACGACGACGGTGACGATCAGCCGGACCGCCCTCGAGCAGGACGCCGACCGCCCGCAGGCGGCGCTCGCCACCCTCGAGCGCGCCGGCTTCGCCGGGGCCTGGCCGATGCTCGCGGGGAGCAACGTCTGGCGGCGCGACGTCTACCCGTTCGTCGACTGGGCGGTCGTTCCGGTGCCGAGCATCCAGTTCTTCGGCGGCAACGAGGGCTTCCATCCCCAGCTCAGCGCCGAGTTCCGCGGCACGGTGCGCTTCAGCCAGGGCCTGTCGGTGACCGGCCGGGTGCGCCAGCCGGTCCTCGGCGAGTTCGCCGACCCCGGTCCCGGCGAGAACGAGGAGGACAAGGGCCTGCCGCCGGTCAGGCGCCAGTCCGGGCGCTACTACGCCGAGTGGGACCCGAAGCTGATGCGGCTGACCGGCGACTACCTCTACAAGCTCAACCAGGACACCTACGGGCGTTTCTCGGCGGGCTACCTCGAGCGCTCGTTCGCCGGCGTCTCGGCGGAGGTGCTGTGGAAGCCCGTCACCCAGGCCTGGGGCCTCGGCCTCGAGGTCAACCAGGTCTGGCAGCGCGACTTCGAGGGCTTCGGCTTCGGCTACTACGACTACGACGTGACCATGGGCCACGCCTCGGTCTACTGGGACACCGGCTGGTACGGGATCGAGGCGCAGGTCGACGCCGGGCGCTATCTCGCCGGCGACTGGGGCGGGACGCTGACGCTGGCGCGCGAGTTCGCCAACGGCTGGCGGCTCGGCGCCTACGTCACCAAGACCGACGTGCCGGCCTCGGACTTCGGCGAGGGCAGCTACGACAAGGGCCTGATCCTCACCATCCCGCTGCGCTGGTCGACGCCGTTCGAGACCCGGCAGGAGATCAACGGCGACCTGCGCTCGCTCTCGTCGGACGGCGGGGCGCAGCTCAACATCGCGAACCGGCTCTACCCGACGGTGCGCGACCTCGACAGCCGCCGGCTCGAGCGCGGCTGGGGAGAGTTCTGGCAGTGATCCGCGCGCTCCTCCTCCTCGTTCTCGGCGCGGTCGCCCTCGCGGGCTGCGGCAGCGGCGGGACCGACCCGATCGTCGGCGCGGCGCTCGACGAGGCGGGCGACTTCCTGCCGATCCCGGGGCGCGAGAAGCCGGCCCCGGCGGCGCCGGCGCGGCCGATCACCCGGGCCGACATCGCGCGGTCGGACACCGCGGCGATCTGGGCGCGGCTCGAGGGCGACCCGGCGCCGACGCTGATGTACGCCGTCGCCGCCAACCGCGGCGGCGTCACCTTCATGTCGGGCTTCCGCCAGGCGGTGGTGATGCGCGGCGCGCTGGTCAGCGGCACCCGCGGGATGGGCACGAACCTGATGGCGGCGTGGAGCGACGGCCGCGACCCGCTGGTCACGCCGACGCCGCCGGCGAGCTGGCCGGCGCGGGTGGTCCGGCACTACGAGTTCCCGGCGGACGCGCCCGAGGGGGTGGTGATGACCTTCGACTGCCGCTTCGAGCGCGGCGCGGCGGCGGAGATGACCATCCTCGAGGTCCGCCACGTCGGGGTCGAGATCAGCGAGACCTGCACCAGCCCGGCGGGGAGCTTCGAGAACCTGCACTTCGCCGACGCGAGCGGGGTGGTCTGGCGGAGCTTGCAGTGGATCGGGCCGACGATGCCGCTGATCGACGTGCAGGTGATCGAGCCCTACACCGGAGGCTGACGGGGCCTGCGGGCCTGGCCAAGGTTAACTGGTTAACGGGCCGAGAGCCCCCGACTTCAGGATACGTCGCGGGGAAGCCGGCGCGAAGCCCGGGCTCGTCGATGCGGTTAATCCCGAGCGGCGGGGGGAGATCGCTGGCGTTCATTCCGCGCCTCGTCCGATACTGCGGGACCCGCGCGGGCTTCTGGCGGGCCGTTGCGGCCATCGGCTGTCGGCAAGATCATCCGGCCCCGGGCCGCCCCTCAGGTCGTGCCGACGGCACGCCCCCGGGGCGGGACGGGCGACCGGCGGGCGGAGCTTCCTTGTCAGCGCGGGGGACTCGCGGGCGGAGCCGGCCTCGGAAGGGAAACCGCCTCGCCCGAGCCCCGTGCGCTTCCCGATGGCGCCGGCGCAAAGAGAAAGGGACAGCACCGGCGGTGCTGTCCCTCGCGCAGATCGGCGCCACCCGGTCGGGGCAGCGCCGGGCAGGTAATCTTAGTTGGTGTCGTCGTCGTCGTCGTCGTCGTTCGAGATCGCGTAGGCGATCGCGGCGAGGCCGATGACCGGGATGATCCAGGCAGCGTTCGAGCCACCCATCGGGGCGGGCTCGGCGACCACGACCGGCTCCTCGGGAGCTTCGAACACCAGGTTGCCCGCGAAGGCCTGGCCAGCAAGCACGAGAGCGACCGCAGTGCTAACGATAAGTTTCATTGTTCTCCTCCTCAGAGAGTGCGGGTCTGCGATACTGCTAGCTCGCCCGGACCTGCGAGCGGACAAGCTAATGCCTCGACACTAACCAACTTTCCCTCGTGGATTCAATCGGCGAAAGCGGCGCCTTCCAGTAAATCACAGGTGTTGTCAAAATGGCAACACCGACGCGCGGTGCCGTCGCATGATCCGCAACGACCGCCGGCGGGGCGAATCGGGGCCGCGCGGGCGCAAGCGGCTCTCCCTTTGCGTGCAAGGCGGGGGCAGGGGCGAAAGCGGCGCGGCCGGGGAGCGGTGGCCGTGGGTGCGGTGGGGAGCGCGCGGCGCCGCGCCGCGGGCAGTCAAGCGGAAAGACGGGAGCCTCGGCGCGGGATCGCCGGCGAGTCGCGCCCGCCGGCGGAGCGGGGATCCCGTCGTCAGACGAGGAGCACGGGGGTGCCGATCCGGGCGCGGTCGTAGACCTCGAGGATGTGCTCGTTGAACAGGCCGATGCAGCCCGAGGACGACTGCCGCCCGATCTTGCGGATGTCGTTGGTGCCGTGGATGCGGTAGGCGGGCCAGCCGAGGTTGAGCGCGCGGATGCCGAGCGGGTTGTCGGGTCCGGGCGGGACGTAGCCGGGCAGGTCGGGCATCCGCTTCAGCATCGACGCGGTCGGGCGCCAGTCGGGATCGGGACGCTTGAGGGTGATCGAGGTGCGGCCGCGGCGGGTCATCTCCTCGGTGAGCGGCACCGAGGTCGGGTAGATGCGGTAGAAGCCGTCCGAGCCCCAGTAGTGCAGCACCCGGTCGTTGACCTTCACGAGGATGGCGTCCTGGGAGACCGAGCCGAAGTGGTCCTGCCACCGCTCGGTCTTCAGCCCCGAGATCCGGCGCAGCAGCCGCGTCGTGTCCTGGGCGTCGGTGACGTAGTCGTGGAGGGCGTCCTCCTCGGTCGCCGCGCGGGCGCCGCCGGCCATCGTCGCCGCCGCCGCGCCGGCGAGGCCGCCGAGGGCGAGCCGGGCGAACGCGCGGCGGTCCAGCTGGCGATCGCTGTCGCCTCTGTCCATGTGTGCCTCCCCTGGAAGCGGTGCGAGCATGGCGGCGACTATGACGCCGGCGTGAGCGGACCGCAACTCACAGCTTCGCGCCGCGGTGAACGGCGGGCCGGCGCAGGGAAGGAGGGAGAGTGGTGCGGTTGAGAAGACTCGAACTTCCACGGGTGTTAGCCCACAGCGACCTCAACGCTGCGCGTCTACCAGTTCCGCCACAACCGCACTGGCGGGGCTTCTAGCAAAGCGTCTCGGCGCCGACAAGGGCAGATCCGGCGGTTTCTCACCGCGCCGTCATCATCGCGAAATCCCGGCATACGAACGTATACCGGGACTTTCCTTCTCGGCGCTTGTCCTCTAGGACGTCAGCGCATAATCCGAGGCAAGCAAGCTCAGAGGGGCATTTTCGATGGCGAAGATCAAGGTTGCGAACCCGGTCGTCGAGCTCGACGGCGACGAGATGACGCGGATCATCTGGGACTTCATCAAGCAGAAGCTGATCCTGCCCTATCTCGACGTCGACCTGAAGTACTACGACCTCGGCATCGAGGAGCGCGACCGCACCGACGACCAGGTCACGATCGACGCGGCGAACGCGATCAAGGAGTACGGCGTCGGGGTCAAGTGCGCGACGATTACCCCCGACGAGGCGCGCGTCGAGGAGTTCGGCCTGAAGTCGATGTGGAAGTCGCCGAACGGCACGATCCGCAACATCCTCGGCGGCGTGATCTTCCGCCAGCCGATCATCTGCCGCAACGTGCCGCGGCTGGTGCCGGGGTGGACGAAGCCGATCGTCGTCGGCCGCCACGCCTTCGGCGACCAGTACCGCGCCACCGACTTCGTGTTCCCGGGCAAGGGCACGGTGACGCTGAAGTTCGTCGGCGAGGACGGCGAGACCATCGAGCGCGAGGTGTTCAAGGCCCCGGGCGGCGGCGTGACGATGGCGATGTACAACCTCGACCAGTCGATCATCGACTTCGCCCGCGCCTCGATGAACTACGCGCTCAACCTCGGCTGGCCGCTCTACCTCTCCACCAAGAACACCATCCTCAAGGCCTACGACGGCCGCTTCAAGGACCTGTTCCAGGAGGTGTTCGACGCCGAGTTCGAGGACGCCTTCAAGGCGAAGGGCATCACCTACGAGCACCGGCTGATCGACGACATGGTCGCCTCGGCGCTGAAGTGGTCGGGCGGCTACGTCTGGGCCTGCAAGAACTACGACGGCGACGTGCAGTCCGACACC
>CAZEGY010000067.1:0-12380 GCA_964511815.1 uncultured Rhodovulum sp. | reverse complement strand
CCGAGGCGGAGCGCGAGCTGGACGATGGTGTAGGTCGGGTTGCAGTGGCCGGTCGAGGCGAAGACGCTCGATCCGCCGACGTAGAGGTTCGAGACCTCGTGCAGCCGGCAGTTGCGGTCGACGACGCCGGTGTCGGGGTCGGACGACATGCGGGTGGTGCCCATGTGGTGCTTGCCGCCGACCTCGTCGTCGGCGATGCCGGGGAACTGCGGCGCCTCCTCCTCGAGCCACGGGGCCATCTGCAGGCGGCCGATGTCCTGTTCGGCGAGGTGGGCGCCGAAGGCGACGACGGCGGTGCGCATGGTCTGGACGTCCTGCGCGGAGAGGCGCCAGTCGAGGGCGACGCGGCGGAGGCCGAAGGCGTCCTGCTCGCCCGTGAGGGTGACGCGGCTGTCGGGGTTGGGGACGGCCTCGCAGGCGGTGCGCAGGACGCCGGTCTGGCCGGGGGGTTGCGGCAGGACGAGGCGGTCGGTGAGGGAGCGGTCGATGAAGGGGTCGCGGACGAGCTTGTCGAGGAGGATGTTGAACTCCTCGGGCGGCATGTCCTCGACGGCGATGGTCGGCAGCTCGTTCGGCCAGATCCACCGCGGCTCGAGGCGGATGCCGAAGTTGAGGCAGCCGTGTTCCTCCATGAAGAGCTCGGTCGGCTGGTAGAACTCGCGCTCGCGGACGAGGACGCGGAGGACGCACTCGGCGAGGATGAAGTGCGGGTGGTCGGCGAAGCAGCGGCCGACCCAGCCGGTGCCGTTGCCGATGCCTTCCGGGGCCTGGGAGGTGAAGTTGAGCAGGAGGCGGGCGTTCTCGATGCCGCCGGTGCACAGCGCGTAGGCGCGGGCCTTGACGGTGACGGGCTCGGCGGCGGGGTCGTAGCTGCGGAAGACCGCCTCGGTGACGGCGCCGTGGTCGTCGTTCAGGCGAAGGTCGACGAGGTTGGCGTTGAGGTAGCAGGAGATTTCGGGCGAGGCCTCGATCTCGGCCTGGTACTTCTCGGCGAAGCGGGTCGGCGGCGAGAAGCGGAACTGGAAGCGCTCGAAGTCGTAGGCGGTCTGGCGGACGGGGAGGTTCGGGGCCTCGGTGGCGTTGGGCAGGTCGAGGATCGCGTCGGTCTCGGCGCGGTAGGGGTCGAGGTCGATCTGCTCGATCGGCCAGCCGGAGAGGGGGACCCAGTCGCGCTCCTTGAAGTCCACCGCTTCGAGGGCGCGGCTCCAGCCGCCCCAGTGGTTCGAGGTGCCGCCGAAGTAGCGCAGGCGGCAGATGTCGAGGTCGAAGTACTCCTGGCCGACGTTGGTGCCGCGGTAGGCGTCCTGGCTCTCCTCGGTGATGTCGAGGCCGCCGGCCTCCATCAGGGCGACGGAGAGGCCCTTCGACGCGAGGCGGCGGGCGAGGGTGATGCCGGCGGGGCCGGCGCCGATCACGCAGACGTCGAAGGTGCGCGCGAAGGCGCTGCGGTCGGCGGAGGTGAGATCGGCGAGCATGGACGCTCCTTCGGTTGGCTCGCGCCAAGAGGCACCGGGCGGCGGCGGGCGTCAAGGCGGGCGGGTTCAGCCGAGCGTGAAGCGCGCGCTGCGGAGCGCGCCGGGGTCGGCGGAGAGGCCGACGTGGACCTCGAAGGCGCCGGGCTCGAAGGTCGGGCGGAGGTCGGCGTCGAGGAAGGCGAAGTCCTCGCGGGCGAGGTCGAAGGCGACGGCGGCGGTCTCGCCCGGGGCGAGGGTGACGCGGGTGAAGCGGCGGAGCTCGAGGGTCGGGCGGGAGATGCGGGCGACGGGGTCGCGGAGGAAGAGGAAGACGGTGGCGGTGCCGGGGCGGGCGCCGGCGTTGGTCACGGTCGTCGCGACGCGGGTGGTCTCCGCCGGGGTGACGCCCGGGGTCACGGCGGGGTCGGTGACGGTGAAGCGGGTGTAGGCGAGGCCGTGGCCGAAGGCGAAGGCCGGGGTGTTGGGGAGGTCGAGGTACTTGCTCGAGTACTTGTTCGCCGGCTGCTCGGGGCGGCCGCCGGGGCGGTCGGCGTAGGTGATGGGGATCTGGCCGACGTCGCGGGGCCAGGTGACGGGGAGGCCGGCGGAGGGGGCGGCGCGGCCGGTGAGAAGGTCGGCGATGGCGTGGCCGGCCTCGGAGCCCGGGAACCAGCAGGCGAGGAGGGCGGCGGCGCGGTCGGCCGAGGGCGGGAGGACGAGGGGGCGGCCGGAGAAGAGGAGGATCGTCGTGGGGCGGCCGGTGGCGATGATGGCGTCGAGGAGGGCGGCCTGGCTGCCCGGGAGGTCGATGCGGGCGCGGCTGGCGGCCTCGCCGCTCATCCACGCGGCTTCGCCGATGGCGAGGAGGACGTGGTCGGCCGAGGCGGCGAGGGCGGCGGCGGCGGGGATCCCGGACTCGTCGGGGTGGTCGATCGGGCAGCCGGGGGCGAAGGGGATGGCGTCCGGGAAGGCGGCGGCGAGGGCTTCGCGGACCGAGACGGCCTCCTCGCGGCGGCCGGCGCCGGCCCAGGGGCCGAGCATCTCGCCGGCGGCGTCGGCGAGGGGGCCGATGAGGGCGAGCCTGGGCGCCGGCGGGAGGGGGAGGGCGTCGCCGCGGTTGCGGAGGAGGACGATCGAGCGGGTGGCGGCATCGCGGGCGGCGGCGCGGGTGGCGGGGAGGTCGGCGTCGGGGGAGGCGAGGCGGACGTAGGGGTCGTCGAGGAGGCCGAGGCGCTCCTTGAGGGTGAGGACGCGGGTGACGGCGGCGTCGATGGTGTCGAGGGTGACGAGGCCGCGGTCGAGGGCGTGCGGCAGGGCGCGCTCGTAGGCGCGGGACATCATGTCGATGTCGACGCCGGCGTTGAGGGCGAGGGCGGCGGCCTCGACGGTGTCGGCGGCGACGCCGTGGGCCACGAGCTCGTCGATGGCGGTGTAGTCGGAGATGATGACGCCGTCGAAGCCCCATTGCTCGCGGAGGAGGCCGGTGAGGAGGGCGCGGTGCGCGGTGAGGGGGATGCCGTCGATGTCGGTGAAGGCGGGCATGATGGCCAGCGCCCCGGCGTCGACGGCGGCGCGGAAGGGGGGGAGGTAGACTTCCGCCAGGGTGCGGGGGGAGACCTCGGTGGCGGCGTAGTCGCGGCCGGCGCGGCTGGTGGCGTAGGCGGCGAAGTGCTTGGGCGTGGCGGCGAGGCCGTGCTGCTGGTAGCCGCGGACCTTGGCGGTGGCGAAGGTGGCGGCGACGTGGGGGTCTTCGCCGGGGCCTTCGGCGATGCGGCCCCAGCGCGGGTCGCGGGCGACGTCGAGCATGGGCGCGAAGGTGAGGTCGATGCCGGCGGCGGTGGTCTCGGCGGCGGCGGCGGCGGCGGTGGCTTGCCAGAGGGCGGGGTCGAAGGCGCCGGCTTCGGCGAGGGGGATGGGGAAGACGGTGCGGAAGCCGTGGATGACGTCGAGGGCGAAGAACAGCGGGATCCGCAGGCGGGTCTCCTCCACCGCGATGCGCTGCGCGTTGCGGATGGCGTCGCGGCCCCAGAGGTTGAAGAGGCTGCCGACCCGGCCGGCGCGGACGTCGGCGTCGACGTCGGTCGGGACGACCGGGCCGGTGACGGCGTAGTCGGCAGAGAGGATCGAGAGCTGGCCGAGCTTCTCGGCGAGGGTCATGGCGGCGACGAGCTCTTGCGCTCGGCCGGGGCGGGGGGTGACGGCGGCGGCGCCGGTGGCGGCGAGCATGGCGAGGACCTGTCGGCGGGTGGGCATCAGCCGGGGGCGTAGCTGAAGCGGTCGAAGTCGGCGGGGGCGGCGCGGCCGGAGGTGTCGAAGGCGGCGAGGCCGACGAAGGCGCCGGTGAAGGAGGCGTGCTCGCCGCGGCCGCCCTCGTCGGAGATGACCGAGGCGTCGAGGGGCGGGCCGGCGGGGGTCCAGGCGCCGCCGGTGCGGTAGTGGAACTGCTGGGTGGCGCCGGTGACGGTGACGGCGAGGTCGACGGGGCCGTCTGGGAGGGGGATCGGGGGGTGGAGGGGGAAGGCGAGCTTGCCGTCGGGCCAGTCGCCGGGGCAGGAGAGGATGGTGAGGACGCGGCCGAGCTGCGCGTCGTAAGTGACGGCGAGGAAGTGGAATTTCGTGCGGTTGTAGTAGGTCGTGAGACCGGCGGCCTGCTGGTAGGTGTCGGGGGCGAAGGCGGTGAGGCGGGTCTCGGCGCGGTAGGCGTGGTGCTGCTGGCGGCGGGCGACGAGGGATTGCTCGAACCACGAGCCGATGGATTCGCGGGCGTGGAGGCGGAGGGCGTCGCCGGTGAGGGTGAAGAGGCGCTCCGGGTAGGGGGTGCGGAGCCACTGGAAGTCCTGCGGGAGCGCGGGGGTGTCGAAGCGGTATTCGGTGGGGGTGTCGGGCTCGGGGTCGGGGGCGCCGGGAGGAGCCGGGACCTCGACGGCGGGGACGAGGCCGCCGTGGGCGAGGCGGAGCCAGCCGTCGTCGCCCCAGGTGCAGAGCTGGAGGGCGGTCTCGCGGCCGAGGGGGGAGCGGCGGGTGCCGGGGAGCGGCCTCGTGCAGAGGTGGGTGTGATAGGTGAGGCCGTCGGGGGTCTCGACGATCTGTCCGTGGCCGGCGCGCTGGAGGGGGGCGTCGGGGGCGTCCTTGGAGGTGAGGAGGAAGGTCGCGGGGTGGAGCTCGTAGGGGCCGTGGAGGCCGCGCGAGCGGGCCATGGTGACGGTGTGGTCGTAGCCGGTGCCGCCCTCGGCGGTGGTCAGGTAGTACCAGCCGGCGCGCTTGAAGAGGTGGGGGCCCTCGACGAGGGCGTGCGGGGAGCCGGCGAAGACGTTGCGGATCGGGCCGGTGAGGGCGCGGGCGGCGGGGTCGTATTCCTGGGCGAGGATGCCGTCGAAGGCGGTGCCGCGGGGGCGGCCGCCGACGCTGTCGGTCGTGTGCTTCCACTGCTGGTTCAGGAGCCACTTGCGGCCGTCGTCGTCGTGGAAGAGCGAGGGGTCGAAGCCGGAGGAGTTGAGGTAGACGGGGTCGGACCACGGGCCGGTGATGGCGGGGGCGGTGACGAGGTAGTTGTGGGCGTCCTTGAAGTTGCCGTCGAGGCGCTTGACGTCGGTGTAGACCA
Organism: uncultured Rhodovulum sp.; assembly: GCA_964511815.1. Taxonomy (GTDB): domain Bacteria; phylum Pseudomonadota; class Alphaproteobacteria; order Rhodobacterales; family Rhodobacteraceae; genus Amaricoccus. The sequence goes on along the minus strand of CAZEGY010000067.1, from coordinate 7,325 downwards.
GCCAGAAGAGGCCGTCGGCGTGGCTGAGGCAGGGGGCCCAGACGCCGCCCGAGTCGGGGTTGCCGCGCATGTCGAGCTGGCTCGCGCGGGTGAGCGGGCGGGTCACGAGGCGCCAGTTCACCAGGTCGCGGGAGTGGTGGATCTGGACGCCGGGGTACCATTCGAAGGTCGAGGTGGCGATGTAGTAATCGTTTCCGGTGCGACAGATGGAGGGATCGGGGTTGAAGCCCCTGAGGATCGGGTTCCGGATCATCGTGTTTCCTCCCTGTCGGTCGCGGTTCGATCACGCCTCGGCGGGCGCTTGTCAGATTCGGCGGCGCCGGATAGCGTCGCTCGTCGAGGAGAGGAGTCACATGGTTCGACTGATTGCAACGACCGTCGTCGAGCTGGTGGCGAACGCCATCGGGCTCCTCGTCGCCAAATGGCTGCTGCCGGGGTTCGTCATCACGCCCACGGGGTTTCTCTGGGTCATCGTGATCTTCACGGTGGCGCGGTTCATCCTCGCGCCCCTGATCTTCAAGCTGGCGTTCAGGCACGTGCGCGCCATCACCGGCGGCATCGCCCTCGTCACCACCTTCTTCGGGCTGCTCGTCACCACCTGGCTGAGCGACGGGCTTCAGATCACCGGCTTCTCGACGTGGGTGCTGGCGACGCTGATCGTCTGGCTCTTCGGGGTCATCGCGCTCCTCGTCCTGCCGCTCCTCATCTTCAAGAAGGCGCTCGCCGCGCGGTCGGGCTCGGGGCCGAACATCCCGCCGATGCGCTGAGGGCTACTCCCCGGCGGCGCGCTTGAGGGCGGCGCCCATGCGGGCGCGCCAGTCGGGGCCCTGGGCCTTGAAGCGCGCGACGGTGTCGGGGTCGAGGCGCAGGGTCACGGCGAGCTTGGCGTCGGGCTTGGGCGGGCGGCCGCGGTTGCGGCGGATGCTCTCGGCGAGCTCGGGGAAGACCTCGGCGAAGGGGCGGAACTCGGCGAGTTCCTCGTCCGTAGCTTCCGGATTGTCGGGATCTTCCGCAATCATGCGCTGGATCTCGGCCTCTTCCTCGTCAGTGATGGGCGGGATTTTCGTCTTCATAGAGCTGCCTTTCCTTTCGGCTCGCCGGCCGCATGGAGACAACCGAGACGCCTTCCGTTCCGAGTGGCAAGAAGACCACGGCAACCATGCGCCCTGCGAATGGGCCGATTGCCTGCTGGCGATCCTGCCGAACCCGTCGCACGACGGCGGCGACGAAGAAGTCGGGTGTCAGGTGGGCGAAATCGAGGCCGTGCTTGACGAGGGTCGTGCGGCGTTTCGGCTCGTCCCAGATGATCCGCATCTATTTCCGTACACGAAAAAGCGTGCGCGGGCAATGGGGAGCCGCGCTGGCGTCACCTTGCCTCGGAGGATCTTGCCCAGAGGTTGATGTCTTCCTCGTTGGCGTAGCGGTCGATCTCGGCGAGCTCCTCGGCGGTGAAGGCGAGGTTCTTGACCGCGCCGACGCAGTCCTCGACCTGGGAGGGGCGCGAGGCACCGATGAGGGCGGTGGTGATGCCGCCCTCGCGGAGCACCCAGGCGATCGCCATCTGGGCGAGGGTCTGGCCGCGGGCGGAGGCGATCTCGTTGAGCTTGCGGATGTTGGCGAGGGCGCGGTCGTTGAGGAACTCCGGCCGCAGCGACTTGCCCTGGGTGGCGCGGCTGCCCTCGGGGACGCCCCCGAGGTATTTCGCGGTGAGCATGCCCTGCGCCAGCGGGGTGAAGGCGATCGAGCCGATGCCGAGCTCGGCGAGGGTCGCCTTGAGGCCGTCGCGCTCCACCCAGCGGTTGATCATGTTGTAGCTCGGCTGGTGGATGACGAGCGGGGTGCCGAGGTCGGTCAGGATCGCCGCCGCTTCGCGGGTCTTTTCCGAGTTGTAGGAGGAGATGCCGGCGTAGAGGGCGCGGCCGGAGCGGACGGCGGTGTCGAGGGCGCCCATCGTCTCCTCGAGCGGCGTCGAGGGGTCGAAGCGGTGGGAGTAGAAGATGTCGACGTAGTCGAGGCCCATGCGGGCGAGGCTCCGGTCGAGGGAGGAGAGCAGGTACTTGCGGCTGCCCCATTCGCCGTAGGGGCCGTCCCACATGCGGTAGCCGGCCTTGGTGGAGATGACGAGCTCGTCGCGGTAGCCGGCGAGGTCGGTGCGGAGGATGTCGCCGAAGGCGGTCTCCGCCGAGCCGGGCGGGGGGCCGTAGTTGTTGGCGAGGTCGAAGTGGGTGATGCCGGCGTCGAAGGCGGTGCGCAGGATGGCGCGCTTGGTCTCGGGGGCCGTGTCCCCGCCGAAGTTGTGCCAGAGGCCGAGCGAGATCGCCGGGAGCTGGAGCCCCGAGCGGCCGCAGTGGCGATAGGGCATGCGGCCGTCGTAGCGGGTTTCGGCGGGGAGGTAGGCCATCGGACTTCCTTAGACGAGGAGCGCGCGGGCCGCGGCCGGGTCGAGCGGCTCGGCCCGCGTGCAGGTGGTTTGCAGGTCGACGAAGGCGCCCATCTCGCCCGACTTCAGGATCGAGGTCATCACGTCGACGGCGTGGAGCGCCCGGTCGAGGGAGCAGCGTGCCTCGCGACCGTCGAGGATGGCAAGGGCCATGTCGGCGAGGCCGGCGGTGCGGTAGTTGGCGAAGGCGGCGTGGGGGCGGAAGTCGTTGGGGACGCCGAAGGGGTGGTCCCATTGCGGCGCCTCGGCGATCTTGCCGTCGCGGCCGGAGATCTCGACGGTGCCGCCGAACCAGTTGGGGTCGGGGACGAAGAGCGCGCCCTCGGTGCCGTAGAGCTCGATGTTGCGGTGGCGGTGCGCCCAGACGTCCCAGCTGGCGCCGAGCATGACGCTGGCGCCGCTCGCGAATTCGAGGAGGGCGTGGACGTTGGTCGGGGTGCCGACGGGGATCTCCTGGTCCTTGAGCGGGCCGTCGGCGGTGACGAGGCGGGTGGGGGTCGCCATGTTGGTGACCGCGGCGACGCGCTTGACCGGCCCGAGGAGGTTGACGAGGTCGGCGACGTAGTAGGGGCCGACGTCGAGGACCGGGCCGGCGCCGGGCTGGAAGAAGAAGCCGGGGTTGGGGTGCCACGTCTCCATGCCGTGGGACATGACGTAGGCGGTGCCGGCGGTGACGGTGCCGATGGCGCCGTCGTCGATCAGCTTGCGGGCGTACTGGTGGGCGCCGCCGAGGAAGGTGTCGGGCGCCGAGCCGACGTGGAGGTTCTTGCCGTCGGCGAGGGCCTTGAGGTGGAGGCCGTCCTCGACGGTGAGGACGAAGGGCTTCTCCGAGTAGACGTGCTTGCCGGCCTCGAGCGCGGCGCTCGACACGGCGTAGTGCGCCTCGGGGATGGTCAGGTTGATGACGACGTCGACGGAGGGGTTGGCGAGGAGGGCGTCGACGGTCTGGGCCTCGGCGGCGAACTCCCTGGCCCTGGCCTCGGCGGCGGCGGGGACGACGTCGGCGCAGGCGCGCACCTCGAGGCCGCGGAAGAGCGGGGCGAGCTTGAAATAGGCGGTCGAGATGTTGCCGCAGCCGATGATCCCGACGCCGAGCTGGTCAGCCATGTGGTGTCCTCGTTTCGATTTCCGGGCGCAGCGTCTCGCGCGCGAGACGCTACTTAAGTATTTGATATTTCTGGATTATGGCTCCGGCGTTAACCCCGCGGAAAGGGAGGTTAACGCGCGGGACGACGGCCGTTCAGAGGGAGCGTGCCGCCTCGATCGAGCGGGAGGCGAAGCGTTCGTGGTCCTTCGGGTTGTCGTGCTCCATGACGAAGTACTTGACCCGGGTGTTCGCGAGCGCCGCCTTCAGCGCCTTCCAGTCGACGGTGCCGTGGCCGAGGTCGGCCCAGCCGTCCTCGTCGGCGTTGTCGCCTTCGGGGGCGATGTCCTTGAGGTGGACGGCCGTGAGGCGCTTGCCGAAGGTCTTGATCCAGTCGAGCGGGTCGGCGCCGCCCTTGATCACCCAGGCGAGGTCGGCCTCCCATTCGAGGTCGGGGCCGCCCTCGAAGATCGCCACCTGGGGGATGGCGCCGTCGGGAAGCGGCTCGAACTCGAAGGCGTGGTTGTGCCAGCCGAAGCCGAGGCCGGCGTCGCGGTAGGGCTTCGACGCCTCCTGGAGGCGCCGGCCGAAGGCGACGTACTCGGCGCCGGTGGTGGGGCGCTGCTCGGGGGTGAGGTAGGGGACGTAGATGGTCTCGACGCCGAGGGCCCTGGCGATGTCGAGGACGCGGGGCGCGTCGTCCTCGACCATGTCGAGGCCGAAGTGGCCGGTGGGCATGACGAGGCCGCTGTCGCCGAGATGGGCCTTCAGTTCCGCGACCTTGGCCTCGTCGGCGTAGAGGGCGCCGTAGCCCTCGACCGCGGTGTAGCCGAGGCGCTTCAGCATCTTCAGGGTGTCGACGAGGGGCGGGAAGTTCCGCGAGCTGTAGAGCTGGTAGGCGAAGTCGGTCATCGGGGTTCCCTTCGGAATCAGGCGAAGCGCGTGCAGGGGTTGCGGGGGGCACGGGTGACGGCGGCGGGGCGGGCCTAGAGGCGCTGTTCGGTCTCGCGGTCGAAGAGCGAGGCCTTGCCGAGGTCGAAGCTCACGGTCACCGGCTGGCCGTTGGCGAAGGCGTGGTCGGCGGTGGTGCGCACCGACAGCGGACGGCCGGCGAGGGTCAGCCACAGGAGGCTGTCCGAGCCCATCGGCTCGTCGAGGTCGATCACCGCGGGAATGGTGCCGCCGTCGCCGGCGTGGATGGTGACGTGCTCGGGGCGGACGCCGAGGATGACGTCGCGGCCGGCGGCCGGGATGGCGCCGTCGTAGCCGGCGAGGGGCACCACCGGGCCGCCGATGTCGACGGCGGGGCCGTGGCCGGAGTCGACGGTGCGGCCCGAGAGCATGGTCATCGCCGGCGAGCCGATGAAGCCGGCGACGAAGAGGTTGGCGGGCTTGTTGTAGATGGTCTTGGGGTCGGCGAGCTGCTGGATGATGCCGCCGCGCATGACGGCGATGCGGTCGGCGAGCGTCAGCGCCTCGATCTGGTCGTGGGTGACGTAGATCATCGTGTTGCGGAGCTGCTGGTGCAGGCGCTTGATCTCGACGCGGAGCTCGGAGCGGAGCTTGGCGTCGAGGTTGGAGAGAGGCTCGTCGAAGAGGAAGACGTCGACGTCGCGGACGAGCGCCCGGCCGATCGCGACGCGCTGGCGCTGGCCGCCGGAGAGGGCGGCGGGCTTGCGCTCGAGCAGCGGCTGGATCTGGAGGATCTCGGCGGCGCGGGCGATGCGCTTGTCGATCTCGGGCCGCGCCAGGCCGGCGTTCTTGAGGCCGAAGGCGAGGTTGCCGCGCACGCTCATCTGCGGGTAGAGGGCGTAGGACTGGAAGACCATGCCGATGCCGCGGTCCTTCGGCTCCTCCCAGGTGACGTTCTTGCCCTTGATCCAGATCTGGCCGTCGGTGATGTCGAGGAGGCCGGCGATGCAGTTGAGCAGCGTCGACTTGCCGCAGCCCGAGGGGCCGAGCAGGACGATGAACTCGCCCGGGGCGATGTCGAGGTTGAGCTGGTCGAGGATCTTGAGGCTGCCGTAGGCGAGGTCGAGATCCTGGACCGACACGCTCGGCGCCGTGGTGGTGGTGGCCATGTCGTTCATGCGCTATCCCTTCACGGCGCCGGCGGCGATGCCGCGGACGAAGAGCTTGCCGGAGATGAAGTAGATGACGAGGGGGACGAGCCCGGTGAGGATCGTCGCCGCCATGTTGACGTTGTATTCCTTCACGCCCTGCGTCGAGTTGACGATGTTGTTGAGCTGCACCGTCATCGGGTAGGTGTCGGGCCGGGTGTAGACGACGCCGAAGAGGAAGTCGTTCCAGATGCCGGTCACCTGAAGGATGATGGCGACGACGAAGATCGGCAGCGCCATCGGCAGCATGATCTTGAAGTAGATGCCCCAGAAGCCGGCGCCGTCGACGCGGGCGGCCTTGAAGAGCTCCTCCGGGACTGAGGTGAAGTAGTTGCGGAACAGCAGCGTCAGGATCGGCATGCCGAAGATGGTGTGCACGAGGATCAGGCCCCAGAGCGTGCCGTAGATCCCCATCTCGCGCAGCAGGATGACGATCGGGTAGAGCATCACCTGGTAGGGGATGAAGGCGCCGAAGATCAGGATGGTGAAGAAGACGTCGGCGCCCTTGAAGCGCCAGTTGGCGAGCGCGTAGCCGTTCACCGAGGCGATGGCGATCGAGATGACCACCGAGGGCACGGTGATGCGCACCGAGTTCCAGAAGCCGCGGGAGAGGCCGTCGCAGTTGAGGCCGGTGCAGGCCTCGGCCCAGGCCTTGACCCAGGGCTGGAAGGTGATCTCGACCGGGGGCGCGAAGATGTTGCCGAGGCGGATCTCGGGCATGCCCTTCAGCGAAGTGACGACCATGACGTAGAGCGGCAGCAGGTAGTAGAGCGCGACGACGATCAGCGTGCCGTAGAGGAAGACGTTGCGGCGCGACAGCATGCGGCGGGGACGGGCGCCGCGGGGGCCGGCGAGGTCGCGGGCGGCGGTGCGGGCGACGTCGCGCTCGATCGCGGTGTCGGCGACGACGGCGCCGGCGAGGGACGCGGGGTTAGACACGGCGCTTTCCTCCGAACTCGAGGTAGGCCCACGGGATGAGGATGATGGCGACGGTGACGAGCATCATCGTCGAGGCCGCGAAGCCCTGCCCGAGGTTCTGGGCGAGGAACATCATGTCGTAGACGTACTTGGCCGGCACCTCCGAGGCGATGCCCGGGCCGCCGCCGGTCTGGGCGACGACGAGGTCGTAGAGCTTGACGATGCCGGCGGTGATGATGACGAGGGTGGTGATGAAGACCGGGCGCATCATCGGGATGATGACGAAGAGGTAGGTCTTCCACATCGGGATGCCGTCGACGCGGGTGGCCTTCCAGATGTCCTCGTCGATGCCGCGGAGGCCGGCGAGCATCAGGCACATGACGAGGCCGGTGCCCTGCCAGAGGCCGGCGATCAGGATGCCGTAGATGACGATGTCGGCGTTGTAGAGCGGGTCGAAGGCGAAGCTCGTCCAGCCGAGGCCGCGGATGACGCTGGCGACGCCGAGGTCGGGGTTGAGGAGCCACTGCCAGACGAGGCCGGTGACGATGAAGGACAGCGCGAAGGGGTAGAGGAAGATGGTGCGGAAGGTGTCCTCGAAGCGGATCTTCTGGTCGAGGAGCGCGGCGAGGACGAAGCCGATGACGAGGCTGAAGACGAGGGAGAGCGCCCCGTAGATCACCAGGTTCTCGATCGAGATCAGCCAGCGGTTGTTCGACCACAGGCGCTCGTACTGGTCGAGGCCGACGAAGCGCAGCCGCGGCAG
>CAZEGY010000066.1:9970-12405 GCA_964511815.1 uncultured Rhodovulum sp. | reverse complement strand
AGTACCAGCGGCTCTTCGAGATGGAGGACGTGCAGCTCTCCTTCACCGAGGACGCGCTGAAGGCGATCGCCAAGCGGGCGATCGACCGCAAGACCGGCGCCCGCGGCCTGCGCTCGATCCTCGAGGAGGTGCTGCTCGACACCATGTTCGAGCTGCCCTCGATGCAGGGGGTCGAGGAGGTCGTCGTCAACGAGGAGTGCATCACCCGCAAGGGCGAGCCGCTGCTCATCTACGCCGACCGCAAGGAAGGCTCCGCCTCGGCATCCTGAGGCGACGCACCGCCCGACCGCATCCCGAAACGGCCCGCCTCGCGCGGGCCGTTTCGTGTCCGCGCCGGTGAGATCTCGCGCCGGTGAAACTCCGCCCGTGAAATTTCGCGGACCGATGTCGGGATCGCCCGTCGCCGCGCGTCCTCGGGACACGTCCGGTCATCGTCCGGGCGGAGGGCGAGGCCCCGCGGCGAGGAGGAGACCGCAAGATGCCGAAGACGATCTACGTGAACCTGCCGGTGAAGGACGTCGCCGCCGCCACCCGCTTCTACGCGGCGATCGGCTGCGTGCGGAACCCGCAGTTCAGCGACGAGACCTCGTCGAGCATGGTCTGGTCCGACACGATCACCTTCCAGCTGCTGGCGACGGACTACTTCGCCACCTTCACCCCGAAGGAGGTCGCCGACGCGCAGAGGACGAGCGAGGTGCTGCTCGCCCTCACCCGCGACAGCCGTGCCGAGGTCGACGCGATCGTCGACGCCGCCGCGGCGGCCGGCGGCCGCGCCGACATCCGGCCGCCCTCCGATCTCGGCTGGCTCTACAACCGCGCCTTCGAGGACCCCGACGGCCACGTCTTCGAGGCGATCTGGGCCGACATGGCGGCGGCGCCGGCCGACATGGCGTGATCGGCGCACCCGCGCCCATGCGTGCATCCCAGCGTTGAGCGAGCGCCAGATCGCGCTAAGGTGATGACACGGAAGTGTCGCACAGGGGAGGCCGCGCCATGACCACTGCGACTGTCGAGGGCACCGGTCACGAGCCCGAGCTCGTCCGGGTGATGGGGCCGAAGCTGCTCCTGCTCTTCATCGTCGGGGACATTCTCGGCACCGGGGTCTACGCGCTGACCGGCCAGGTCGCGGCCGAGGTCGGGGGTGCCGCGTGGGCGCCGTTTCTCGTCGCCTTCCTCGTGGCGACGATCACCGCGTTCTCCTATCTCGAGCTCGTCACCCGCTACCCGCAGGCGGCGGGGGCGGCGCTCTACACCCACCGCGCCTTCGGCGTCCACTTCCTGACCTTCCTCGTCGCCTTCACCGTGATGTGCTCGGGGATCACCTCGGCCTCGACGGCCTCGAACGCCTTCGCGGGCTTTCTCTCCGACGGGTTCCACCTCGGCTTCGACGCCGGCAGCAGCGGGCGGCTGGTGCTCGCCCTCGGCTTCATGGCGCTGGTCGCGGCGATCAACTTCCGCGGCGTCGGCGAGAGCGTGAAGGCGAACGTCGTCCTGACCATCGTCGAGCTCTCGGGCCTGCTGATGATCATCCTCGTCGGCATGTGGGCGATGAGCCAGGGCCGGGCGGACTTTTCCGAGGTGATGATCTTCAGGTCGTCGGAGGAGAAGTCCGCCTTCATGGCGCTGACCGCCGCGACCTCGCTCGCCTTCTTCGCGATGGTCGGCTTCGAGGACTCGGTCAACATGGCCGAGGAGTGCAAGAACCCGGTCCGCGACTTCCCGCGGATGATGCTGACCGGGCTCGGGATCACCGGGCTGATCTATGTCCTCGTCTCGATCTGCGCCGTCGCCCTCGTCCCGGTCGGCGACCTCGTCGACACCACCAAGGGCTCGGCGCTCACCCAGGTCGTCCGCGCCGGCGCGCCGAACCTGCCCTTCGACACGATCTTCCCGTTCATCGGCATGTTCGCCGTCGCCAACTCGGCGCTCATCAACATGCTGATGGCGAGCCGGCTCCTCTACGGCCTCGCCCGGCAGGGGGTGCTTCCCCACGCCCTCGGGTGGGTGCATCCGGTGCGGCGGACGCCGTGGGTGGCGATCCTCTTCACCACCGTGCTCGCCTTCGGGCTCATCTACTTCGTCGTCCGCAACAGCCAGGCGGAGGCGATCGCGCTCCTCGGCGGCACGACGGCACTGCTGTTGCTCTGCGTCTTCACCGTCGTCAACATCGCGCTCATCGTCCTGCGGCGGCAGCCGGTCGAGCACGAGCACTTCCGCACCCCGGCGTTCCTGCCGTGGTTCGGGGCGGCGACGTGCGCGTTCCTCGTCGGCCCGTGGGCGCGGAGCGCGGCGCAGATGCCGCAGTACCGGATCGCGGCGTGGCTCATCGGCATCGGCGTCGTGCTCTGGGCGGTGACCTGGGCGTGGAACCGCTCGGTCCGCCACCGGGCGACGACGCTGCGCCATCCGGAGGATCTCGCCGAGCATCCGGGCGA
>CAZEGY010000066.1:0-9870 GCA_964511815.1 uncultured Rhodovulum sp. | reverse complement strand
CGAACTGAGGCCGACCGACTGACGCGACCGAAGGGCACGCTGCCGGGGCGCTGGACCCCCGGCGGCGGTTGCGCCATAAGGGGGCGAGGCGGCTGACGGGCGGTTCGCATGAAAGACTTCCTGCTGAAATTCTTCACCTGGTGGAACGGGCAGACGTTCGGCACCCAGTTCTTCACCTGGCGCTTCGGCAAGCGCGTCGGCGAGGACGCGCAGGGCAACGTCTTCTATCAGAACGCCGACGGCTCGCGGCGCTGGGTGATCTTCGACGGCGAGGCCGAGGCGAGCCGGATCTCGCCCGAGTGGCACGGCTGGATGCACCACACCTACCAGCAGCCGCCGACCGAGGCGCCGCTGCCGCGGCGGCCGTGGGAGAAGCCCTACGTCCCCAACATGACCGGCACCACGCTCGCCTACCATCCGCCGGGGAGCCTGCTCGCGACCGAGCGCGCGTCGCGCACCGACTACGAAGCCTGGGCGCCGGAATAGGCATGGCGAACGGCGTCGCGGAGACGGTGATCGGCGCGGTCGTGCTCGCGACCGCGGTCGGCTTCGTCGTCTACGCCGGCCAGACCCGCGGCGTCGCGCTCGGCGGTGCGAGCTATCCGCTGACCGCGAGCTTCCGCAGCGCCGAGGGGGTGAACGTCGGCACCGACGTGCGCCTCGCCGGGATCACCGTCGGCTCGGTGACCGGGCTCGACCTCGACCCCGCCAGCTTCCGGGCGAAGATGACGCTGGCGGTGCGCGGCGACCTCGAGATCCCCGAGGACTCGGACGTGAAGATCTCGTCGGAGAGCCTGCTCGGCGGCTCGTTCGTCGAGCTGACCCCGGGCGGCTCGGAGTTCATGCTCGCGGCCGGCGACGAGATCGCCAACACCCAGGGCTCGGTGAGCCTCCTCGACCTGCTGATCCGCTTCGGGACGAGCAAATGATCCGCCTCGTTCTCGGCCTCGCGCTCGCCATCGGCGGCGGGCAGCAGGGCGCGGCCCAGTCGGCTGCGCTGACCGATCCGCAGGACACCCTGGTCGAGCCGGTCCTGCACCTGCGCGGGCTCGACAACCTCAACGGCACCGCCCAGGACATCACCGTGCGCACCGGCGAGACGGTGCGCTTCGGCCATCTCGAGATCGGCGCCGAGACCTGCCGGGTGCCGCGCGACAACCCCAAGGCCGACGCCTACGCCTTCCTGAAGATCCGCGACGTCCGCGAGGAGGTCCCGCGCTTCTCGGGCTGGATGTTCGCCTCGTCGCCGGCGCTCTCCGCCCTCGACCACCCGCGCTACGACGTGTGGGTGGTGAGTTGCAGCAACGACTGACGGCTCGCGTCGCGCGGCAGCGCGTCGAAGTCGGCCGGGCGGCCGACGACCGCGTCGAGCGCGCGGTGGTAGTCGGCGCGGCTCACCGTCACCGCCCCGAGCCGGGCGAGGTGCTCGGTGACGAACTGGGTGTCGAGCAGGCGGAAGTCGCCGGCGACCAGCCGGGCGACGAGGGCGATGAGCGCGAACTTCGAGGTGTCGCGGCGGCGCGAGAACATGCTCTCGCCGAAGAAGGCGGCGCCGAGCGAGACGCCGTAGAGGCCGCCGGCGAGGGCGCCGTCCTGCCAGACCTCGACGGAGTGGGCATGGCCCATGGCGTGGAGCTCGCCGTAGAGGCGGCGGATCGGGGCGTTGATCCAGGTCTCGGGGCGCTCGGCGCAGGCGTCGACGACGGCGGCGAAGTCGTGGTCGACGCGGATCTCGAAGTCGCCGCGGAGAAAGCTCCGCGCCAGCCGGCGCGGGACGTGGAGGCCGTCGAGGGGCAGGATGCCGCGGACCTTGGGGTCGACCCAGAAGAGCTCGTCGGCGCCCGCGGCCTCGGCCATCGGGAAGACGCCCGAGGCGTAGGCGTGGAGCAGGATCGCGGGCGTGATCTCCGGCGGCTCGTCCTTCACGGCGCGATCCCCGCGGTCAGTCCTCGGGCTCGAAGGCGTGCTCGAGCCAGTGCTCGAGCCAGTGGATGTTGTAGCGGCCGTTCTGGATGTCGGGATTGTCGAGGAGCGCGTGGAAGAGCGGGGTCGTCGTGTCGATGCCGTCGACGATGAGCTCGGAGAGCGCCCGGTGCAGGCGCGCGAGGGCGAGCGGGCGGTTGCGGGCGTGGACGATGAGCTTGCCGATCAGGCTGTCGTAGTAGGGCGGGATGGTGTAGCCGTCGTAGATGGCGCTGTCCATGCGCACGCCGAGGCCGCCCGGGGCGTAGTAGGTGCGGATCTTGCCGGGGGAGGGCTGGAAGTTCGGCAGCTTCTCGGCGTTGATCCGGCACTCGATGGCGTGGCCGGTGGGGACGAGTTCGTCCTGGGTGAAGGACATCGGCAGGCCGGCGGCGACGCGGATCTGCTCCTGGACGAGGTCGACGTCGTAGATCGCCTCGGTGACCGGATGCTCGACCTGGAGGCGGGTGTTCATCTCGATGAAGTAGAACTCGCCGCGCTCGTAGAGGAACTCGATGGTGCCGGCGCCGGCGTAGTCGATCTTGGCCACCGCCTCGGCGCAGATCTTGCCGATGCGGGCGCGGGTCTTGGCGTCGATGACCGGGGAGGGGGCTTCCTCGAGCACCTTCTGGTGGCGGCGCTGGAGCGAGCAGTCGCGCTCGCCGAGATGCACCGCGTTGCCCTTGCCGTCGCCGAAGACCTGGACCTCGATGTGGCGCGGGGTGGTCAGGTACTTCTCGAGGTAGACCTCGTCGTTGCCGAAGGCGGCCTTGGCCTCGGAGCGCGCGGTCTGGAAGGCCGTGGCGATGTCGTCCGGGCCCTTGGCGAGCTTCATGCCGCGGCCGCCACCGCCGGCCGTCGCCTTGACGATCACCGGGTAGCCGATCGCCTCGGCGATGCGGCGGGCGTCGTCGAGGGTGGCGACGCCGCCGTCGGAGCCGGGCACGCACGGCACCCCGAGCTTCTTCATCGTCTCCTTGGCGGTGATCTTGTCGCCCATCAGGCGGATGTGCTCGGCGGTCGGGCCGATGAAGGTCAGGCCGTGGTCCTCGACGATCTGCACGAAGCTGGCGTTCTCGGAGAGGAAGCCGTAGCCCGGGTGGATCGCCTCGGCGCCGGTGATCTCGCAGGCGGCGATGATGTTCGGGACCGAGAGGTAGCTCTGGCTCGCCGGCGGCGGGCCGATGCAGACGCTCTCGTCGGCCATGCGGACGTGCATCGCGTCGGAATCGGCGGTCGAGTGGATCGCCACCGTCTGGATGCCCATCTCCTTGCAGGCGCGGTGGATGCGGAGCGCGATCTCGCCCCGGTTCGCGATCAGGACCTTCTTGAACATGGGGGTCCCCCGGGGCGGGCGTTATTCGAGGATGATGAGCGGGGCGCCGAACTCGACCGGCGAGCCGTCCTCGACGAGGATCCGCTTCACCCGCCCGGCGCGCGGCGCGGGGATCTGGTTCATCGTCTTCATCGCCTCGATGATGAGGATGGTCTGGCCCTCGGTCACCGCGTCGCCGACCTTGACGAAGGAGGGGGCGCCGGGCTCGGGCTGGAGGTAGGCGGTACCGACCATCGGCGAGGGCACGACGCCCGGATCCTCCGCCGGGTCGGCGGACGGGGGAGCGGCCGGGGCGGGGGCGGGGGCGCTCGCGGCGACCGCGACCGGCGCCGGGGCCGCGACCACCGTCGCCTGGCGGGCGACGCGCACCGTCAGGTTGTCGTCGTCGCCGAACTCGCGGCTGACCTCGATCTCGGAGAGGTCGTTGGTGCGCAGCAGCTCGGCCAGCGCCTTGATGAACTCGATGTCGGAATCCTGGGGTCGCTTGCTCATATCGGCCTGTTCTGGTCGAGCTGCTTGTTGTCGGGCCGGCGCGGCCCACCCGCCCTCGTTTGGGTCCGCCCTGTATAGGCGGAGAGCCGGCGGGTGGGAAGGGTGGAATCTCGGGCGTCCGCCGGCATCCGGCGGTGCCCGCCACGGCGCCAAGCCGGGCGTTCAGTCGGCCGCCCGCGCCTCGCCGACGAGGGCCGTCATCGTGTCGAGCGGGACGTAGCCGCGGATCATCCGGTCGCCGAAGACGAAGGTCGGCGTCCCGGCGATCGCGAGCTTCTCGGCGAGGGCGCGGGTCTCGGTGAGCCGCCGCGCGACCTCGGGATCGTCCATCGCCACCCGGATCGCCACCGGGTCGAGGCCGGTCTCGACCAGCGCCTTGTCGAGGAGCGCGTCGTCGATCTGGCCGGTGGTGCGCATCAGCCGGTCGTGGAGCCGCCCGTAGGCCTCCGGCCCTTCGGCGATCATCGTCGCGACCGCGGCCGCCGCCGCGAGCTCCGAGCCCGGGCCGAGGATGGGCATCTCCTTGACGATCAGCCGGATGCCGCCGTCCCCGGCGAGGAGCTCGGTCACCTCGGGCTGGGCCTTGCGGCAGTAGCCGCACTGGTAGTCGAGGAACTCGACGACGGTGACGTCGCCGTCGGGGTTGCCGCCGACCCACGAGAAGCCGTCGTCGAAGATCGCGTCGCGGTTGCCGGCGACGAGCTCCTTGTCGCTCAGCGCCTCGTTCGCCTGCTTCTCCTGCTCGAGGAGCTGGAGCATCTCCATCAGGAGCCCGGGATTGGCGAGGAGGTAGCTGCGGATCTCGGCGTGGAGCGCCGCGCGCTCGGCGTCGGTGAAGGGCGAGGACCGGGCGCCCTCGGCGGGCAGCTCCGGGACCGTGACCGGGGCGTCGGTGAAGGCGCCCGCGGCCGGCTCCTCGGCGCGGACGGGGCCCGCGAGGGCGAGGGCGAGGGCGGCGGCGGCCGTCAGGGCGGCGAAGGGCATCGACAGTCGGTGCATCCGGTCCTCAGCGTCGCGCGCGCTTCTCGACGCGCCGGGTGATGGTAATGATATCCTCCGCCCGCCGCCACCCCGGAGAGCCTTCGGGCAGCAGGTCGGCGGCGCGGCGGGCGTTGCGCTCGGCGTCGCGGAAGCGGCCCCCGAGAACGAAGCGCTCGGCGGTGGCGAGCGCCGCGGCGCCCTCGTTGCCGAGCTGCGCCTCGGCGACGGCGAGGTCACGGAGGACGCCGGCGTTGGCGTCGTCGAGCCCGGCCGAGCGCGCGAGGGCGTCGCGCGCCTCGGCGACGGCGCCGGGGTCGCCGGTGTTGAGGAGCGCCCGCCCGAGCCCGCCGAGGATCAAGGGCTCCTTCGGGGCGAGGGCGACCGCGTCGCGGTAGGCCTCGGCGGCGGCCTCGGCCCGGCCCGCCTCGAGCAGGAACTGCCCGGCGAGCTCGTGGTAGTAGGGGTCGTCCGGCCGCGCCGCGACCAGCCGCGCCACCTCGGCGCGGGCGCGGGCGTCGTCGGGGCGGCGGTGCCAGGCGACGGCGCGGGCGAGGGTCGCGGCCTCGGAGCCGTCGCTCTCGGGATGGCGGCGGAGCGTCTGCGCCGGGCTGTCGAGGAAGCCGTGGAGCTTGGCGACCATGCGCCCGTACCAGTAGACCTCCTCCTCGGACGGCGGGCGGCCCTCGGGCATCTTCGCCACGCGGTCCTCGAGCATGGCGAGGCGCTCGCTCCACATCGGGTGGTTCTGGGCGTAGGGGTCGGCGTAGCGCCCGGTCAGCGCCTCCTGGCCGCGGAAGCGCGACAGCACCTCGAGCATCGCCCGCGGGTCGGCGCCGGCGGCGGCGAGGAACCCGAGCGCCATCTGGTCGGCCGTCGCCTCCTCGGAGCGGCTGTAGGCGAGGGCGCTGCGCTGCGCGGCGGTGCCGGTCGCGGCGCCGATCGCGATCGTCGCCTCGGGGGCGCCGCCGACCGCGGCGGCGAGGGCGCCGAGCATTCCGATGGCGGCGATGCCCTTGGCACCGGCGAGCGCCTGGTCGCGGCGGGTCTGGTGCCCGCCGGCGAGGTGGCCGATCTCGTGGGCGAGGACGGCGCGCACCTGGTCGAGCGAGTCGAGGTCGGTCAGGAGCCCGGTGTGGACGAAGACGTTCTGCCCGCCGGCGACGAAGGCGTTCGGGGCGCGGTCCTCGACGATGTAGATGTCGACCGAGCCCGGGCTGATCGCCGCGGCGCGCAGGAGCGGCGCCGAGATCCGCGCGAGCGTCGCCTCGATCTCGGCATCGCGGATCAGCGTCAGGGCCGCGGCCGGCCCGGCGGCCAGCGTCAGCAGCGCCGCCAGAACTCCCAAGAGCCGCACGTCCCGGCCTCCCGCCAACCTCGCCGCCGGAGCCTAGGGGCAGCGGCCCGCGCCCGGCAACCCGGTCGGCGCCGGTGATCCCCGCTTCGTGATCGGGATCGGCCGTCCGGAGGCGCACGCCCTCCCGAGGGCGTATCACCTTTCGGCCGAGTTGTCGCCCGGCCGGCGGATTTGATATGAGGGCCCGTTCGGGGATGGCAACATGCACACGTTGGAACTCACGCGAGCGCCGCGCTCGGGCGGCGGGCAGAAGGGCGGATCCGGCACGGTGCCGGGTCGCCCGAAGTCCGGCAGCGGCGACGGCGGGCGATGATCCTCACCCTCTTCGAGGCGCTGGTGGCCGAGGCGTACGCCTTCTGCATCGTCGGCGGCGGTCCGGTCGGGCTGGCGCTCGGCCTGACCCTCGCCCGGCTCGGGGTGCGGGTGCTGGTCCTCGAGTCGGGGGGCGTGGTGCCGGCCGGGGCGAGCGCGGCCCTGGCGCGGACCGAGATCGTCAGCCCGGAGCGGCACGCGAGCTCGGACGCCACCGTGCGCCGTGGCCTCGGCGGCACCTCGCGGGCCTGGGGGGCCGGATGCACGCCCTACGATCCCGTCGACTTCGAGTTCCGGCCATACCTGCCGCTGTCGGAGGCGCCCTACGGCGCGGCGGAGCTCGCGCCCTACCACGCGGGGGCCTGCGCCTTCCTCGGCTGCGGCGGTCCGACCTTCGATCTCGGCGACGACCCGCCGGGGGCGCGGCTGCGCAGCGGCCAGGTGATCCGCTTCGCCCGCGAGGCGGACATGGGGCGCCGGCACCGCGCCGAGATCGCGGCGCTGCCGAACCTCGCGGTGTGCCTCGACACCACGGTGACCCGCCTCGCCCTCGACCCCGGCGGCGGCGCGGCGGTGGCGCTCGAGGCGCGCTCGGGCGGGGCGGGCGGCCGGACGGTGCGCATCGCGGGCCCCGGCATCGTGCTCGCCTGCGGCGGCATCGAGACCGCGCGCCTGCTCCTCTGCGCCCAGCGCGAGCACCCGGGCCTGCTCGGTGGCGAGGCCGGGCCGCTCGGGCGCTACTACATGGGCCACATCTCGGGCAGCGTCGCGCGCATCCGGTTCGCCGAGCCCGGCGCGGGGGCGCGATTCGCCTTCCGGCAGGATGCCGACGGGACCTACTACCGGCGCCGGATGACCTTCGCGCCCGAGGTGCTGGCGGCGCACGGGCTCCTCAACACCTACTTCCTGCCCGGCAACTTCCCGCTCGGCGACGCCGGCATGGCGAGCGGCGCGCTCTCGGCCCTGCACCTCGCCCTCGCCGCCCGCCATCGCAGCGTCGACTACATGCGCCACTACCAGCCGGGCTACGTGCCGACCCGCTTCCGCCCCGGCCTCGACGTCCTGCACCATGCCGGGAACGTGCTGCGCGAGCCGGTGGCGACGGTGACCGGCCTCGCCGACATCGCCCGCCAGCGCCTCGCCCGCGACGCGCGGCCGCCCGGCCTCTACTACGACACCCCGAGCGGGATCTTCGCGCTCCACTATCACGCCGAGCAGGTGCCCGACCCCGAGAGCCGGGTCACCCTCGGCGAGGGCCGGGACGGCAACGGCGTGCCGCTGCCCCGCGTCGACCTGCGCTACGGCAGCGCCGACATCGCCTCGGTGCTGCGCGCCCACCGCGTCCTCGACCGCCTGCTGCGCGAGGCCGGCGCCGGCCGGCTCGACTGGGTGCGCGGTCCCGGCGAGCGGGTCGAGCACGTGCGGGCGCAGGCGATGGACGGCTACCACCAGATCGGCCTGACCCGGATGGCGCTGAGCCCGCGCGACGGCGTCGTCGACGGCGACCTCGCCGTCCACGGCGTCCGCAACCTGTGGATCGCCGGCACCGGGGTGCTGCCGACCGGCGGCCAGGCGCATCCGACCTACTCGGCGGTGGTGCGGGCGCTGCGGCTCGCCCGGCACCTCGCGGCCGGGCGCAGCGTCACCGCGCCCGCCGCCGCGGCGGCGCTGGCCACGCTGCCTTTGCCACTGCCGCAGCCGCGGAGCGCGACCGGGGCCTGACCGTGTCGCGCCCATGTCGCGCCCGTGCCGCGCCCGGGATGCGGTTGCGCTCGCGGCCGGAGTGCGGCACATCGGCGGCGGCATGGCCCGTCACCGTCGCACGGGCGCGCAGATTGGTGGTCGAATGCGGACGAGCGCCCGCGGCTCGGAGGTCGAGTCGTTCATCGTCATGGACGTGATGGAGGCGGCGCGCGCCGAGGAGGCGCGCGGGCACTCGATCGTCCACATGGAGGTCGGCCAGCCCGGCACGCCCGCGCCGGCGGTCGCCCGCGCCGCGGTCACCGAGGCGATGGCCGGCAGCCCCCTCGGCTACACCGTCGCCCTCGGGCTGCCGGCGCTGCGGGCGCGGATCGCGCGGCTCTACGGCGAGTGGTACGGGGTCGACCTCGATCCCGGGCGGGTGGTGGTGACGGCGGGCTCGTCGGCGGGCTTCATCCTCGCCTTCACCAGCCTCTTCGACCGCGGCGACCGGGTGGCGATCGGCGACCCCGGCTATCCGAGCTACCGCAACATCCTGAAGGCCCTCGACCTCGTCCCCGTCGGCATCGAGACCCGTCTCCAGCACCGCTATCAGCCGGTGCCGGAGGACCTCACCGCCGATCTCGCCGGGGTCCTCGTCGCCAGCCCGGCGAACCCGACCGGCACCATGCTCTCCGCCGCCGATCTCGGGGCGCTGATCGAGCGGGCGCGCGCGCTCGGCATCGCCTTCGTCTCCGACGAGATCTATCACGGCATCCAGTACGCCGGGCGGGCGGTGACCGCGCTCGAGCTCGCCGACGACGTCTACGTCATCAACTCGTTCTCGAAGTACTTCTCGATGACCGGCTGGCGCATCGGCTGGATGGTGGTCCCCGAGGCCCACGTCCGCCGCATCGAGCGCCTCGTCCAGAACTTCTTCATCTGCGCCCCGCACGCGAGCCAGGTCGCCGCCCTCGCCGCCCTCGACGCCGGGCCGGAGCTCGAGGCGAACATGGAGGTCTACCGCGCCAACCGCGCGCTGATGCTCGACGGCCTGCCGCGGGCGGGCTTCACCCGCATCGCGCCGCCCGACGGGGCGTTCTACATCTATGCGGACGTGAGCGATCTCACCGACGACAGCCGCGCGCTCTCGGCACGCATCCTGCGGGAGGCGGGGGTCGCGGTGACGCCGGGGCTCGACTTCGACCCGGCGCGCGGGGCGCGGACGCTGCGCTTCTCCTATGCGGGAGCGACCGAGGACATCGCCGAGGGCCTCCGCCGCCTCCAGGCGTGGACCGCCGGCGGCGCCGCCCGCGGCTAGCGGGCGAGAGGCGCGCCGGGCTCCGTGCCCGGCGCTGCCCGTGGGTGTCAGGCGCCGCCGATCGCGCGCGACCACCAGCCGCGGCGCTTCGGGGCCTCGGCCGCCTCGGGCGCCTTGTCGGCCTCGGGCTCGTCATGCGCCGGGACCGGCTCCGGCTCGGGCTCCTCCGCCGTGGCGACGGGTTCGGGCGCGGCGACGGGTTCGGGCGCGACGTCGTCGGCCTCGGGCGCGGCGACGGGCTCGGGCGCGGCGACAGGCTCGGGAGCGGCCTCCTCGGGCGCGGTGGCGGCCTCCGGCGCGGGTGGCTCGGCCGCCGCGGTCTCGGCGGCCGCCGCGTCGGGGGCGCGCTCCTCGGGCGTGGCTTCCTCGGCCGCACGCTCCTCGGCGGTGCTCTCCTCGGGCGCGCTCTCCTCCCGGGGGGCGTCCGCTGCC
>CAZEGY010000065.1:0-12469 GCA_964511815.1 uncultured Rhodovulum sp. | reverse complement strand
AAAACCCTGCGCGCACCTGCGCGCACGTCTTCGCGGCAACGGCCGCGTCCCGCACCGTCCACCCGCGCCCCCCGCCTCCGACCCGGGCGCGGGCGGCGAACGCCGGGCGGCGGAGGGGGCTCGATGCCCCCTCCGCCGCCCCCCTCCGAGAGTCAGCCGCCGTGCGCCGAGAGCCACGCCTCCATGACCGTGATCTCCTCCTCCTGGGCCGCGACGACCCCCTCGGCGAGCGTGCGGATCCCGGGGTCGCTGCCGTAGGCGATCGCCACCTTCGCCATCGCGACCGCGCCGCGGTGGTGGGCGATCATGCCGCGGACGAAGTCGACGTCGGCGTCGCCGGTGTAGGCGATGTCCATGTCGGCGTGCATCCGCGCCGCCGCGTCGACGTAGGCCTGCGTCGACGGGCTCGCCCCGGGTGCCGGCACCGCGTCCGCCGGCCCCGGAGGGTGGCCCGCGTGCCCGTCCTCGGCCCGGGACGCGGCCGGGAACCCCGGGACCGGCCCCGGGACCAGCGCCGCGCCCCCGGCGAGGGCGAGGAGGCGCAGCGCCGCCTTCCGGGTCAGGGGGATCGGCTGGCGATGGGTCATGGGGCGCTCCTCGTCGTCGCCCGAGCATGGCCCGCCCCGATCGCTGTTGCCAACCCCCGGGCTGCGGTTCCATACCGGAGGCAAGACCCGAGGGAGGATCGAGACGTGACCGATGATCTCGCCAGGCCGCTGCGCTCGCGCGCCTGGTTCGACAACCCAGGCAACCCCGACATGACCGCGCTCTACCTCGAGCGCTACATGAACTTCGGCCTCGGCCGCGAGGAGCTCCAGTCCGGCAAGCCGATCATCGGCATCGCCCAGACCGGCTCCGACCTCTCGCCCTGCAACCGCCACCACCTCGAGCTCGCCAAGCGCGTGCGGGACGGCATCCGCGACGCCGGCGGCATTGCCATGGAATTCCCGGTCCACCCGATCCAGGAGACCGGCAAGCGCCCGACCGCGGGCCTCGACCGCAACCTCACCTACCTCGGCCTCGTCGAGGTGCTCTACGGCTACCCGCTCGACGGTGTCGTGCTGACGATCGGCTGCGACAAGACGACGCCCGCGCTCCTGATGGCGGCGGCGACCGTCAACATCCCGGCGATCGCGCTCTCGGTCGGCCCGATGCTCAACGGCTGGTTCCGCGGCCAGCGCACCGGCTCGGGCACCATCATGTGGACGGCCCGCGAGATGATGGCCAAGGGCGAGATCGACACCGCCGGGATGATCGACCTCGTCGCCTCGTCGGCGCCCTCGGTCGGCTACTGCAACACCATGGGCACCGCCTCGACGATGAACTCGCTCGCCGAGGCCCTCGGCATGCAGCTCCCCGGCGCCGCGGCGATCCCCGCCCCCTACCGCGACCGGGCCGAGATGGCCTACCGCACCGGGCTCCGCGCCGTCGAGATCGTCCGCGAGGACCTCAAGCCCTCCGACATCATGACCCGCAGTGCCTTCCGCAACGCCGTCCGCGTCAACTCCGCGATCGGCGGCTCGACCAACGCGCCGATCCACCTCAACGCCATCGCCCGCCACCTCGGGGTCGAGCTCGCGATCGAGGACTGGGAGGCGTGGGGCGAGGAGATCCCGCTCCTCGTCAACCTCCAGCCCGCCGGCGACTACCTCGGCGAGGACTACTACCACGCCGGCGGCGTCCCGGCGGTGTTCGGCCAGCTCATCGACAACGGCCTGATCGACGAGGACGTCCGCACCGTCTCCGGCAAGACGGTCGGCGAGTGCTACCGCGGCGCCGTCATCACCGACGAGAACGTCATCCGCCCCTTCGACCGGCCGCTCAAGGAGCGGGCGGGGTTCAAGGTGCTGACCGGCAACGTCTTCCACTCCGCGGTGATGAAGATGAGCGTCGTCTCCGAGGAATTCCGCGCCCGCTACCTGTCGAACCCGGAGAGCCCGGGCCGCTTCGAGGGCCGCGCCGTCGTCTTCGACGGCCCCGAGGACTACCACGCCCGCATCGACGACCCCGCCCTCGCCATCGACGAGACAACCATGCTCTTCATGCGCGGTGCCGGCCCCAAGGGCTACCCGGGCGCCGCCGAGGTGGTGAACATGCGCGCCCCCGACTACCTGCTGAAGAAGGGCGTCACCTCGCTCGTCTGCATCGGCGACGGCCGCCAGTCCGGCACCTCCGGCTCGCCCTCGATCCTGAACGCGAGCCCCGAGGCCGCCTCCAACGGCGCCCTCGCCATCGTCGAGACCGGCGACCGGGTCGTCCTCGACCTCGCCGCCGGCCGCCTCGACCTCCTCGTCGACGACGCCGAGCTCCAGCGCCGCCGCGACGCGCTCGTCGCCGAGGGCGGCTACCGCTACCCCGAGAGCCAGACGCCGTGGCAGGAGATCCAGCGCGCCATCGTCGGCGAGCTCGAGACCGGCGCGGTCCTCGAACCGGCCGTCAAGTACCAGCGCATCGCCCAGACCCGGGGCATCCCGCGCGACAACCACTGAGCTCCCGTGCCCATCGACCGGCCGGACCGAGGCCCGCCCGCGCCCGCCCGCGGCCGGGCCTCGGAGGTTTTCGTCGCCTTCCTCCGCCTCGGCCTCACCTCGTTCGGCGGGCCGGTCGCCCACCTCGGCTACTTCCGCGACGAGCTCGTCACCCGCCGGCGCTGGCTCGACGACCGCGCCTATGCCGACCTCGTCGCGCTCTGCCAGTTCCTGCCCGGCCCGGCGTCGAGCCAGGTCGGCTTCGCCCTCGGCCTGATGCGCGCCGGATGGGCCGGCGCGGCCGCGGCCTTCGTCGGCTTCACCCTGCCCTCGGCGCTGATCATGCTCGCCTTCGCCCTGACCGCCGCCCGGATCTCCGGGCCGGTCGGGTCCGGCGCCCTGCACGGGCTGAAGATCGTCGCCGTCGCCATCGTCGCGCAGGCGGTCGCCGGGATGGCGGCGACGCTCTGCCCGGACCGGGCGCGCGCCGCGATCGCGGTCGCCGCGCTGGCGGTGGTGGCCTTCGTGCCGGGCGGCGCCGGGATGGTCGCGGCGATCCTGCTCGGCGCCGCCCTCGGCGCGCTCCTCCGCCGCGACGAGGCCGCCCCGGCGGGCACCCCGATCGCCGCCCGGGTGTCGCCGCGCGTGGCGATCGGCGCGCTCGCGGTCTTCGGCGGGCTCCTCGTCCTCCTGCCCCTCGCGGCCGGGCGGTCGCCGGCGCTCGCCGTCGCCGACGGCTTCTACCGGGCCGGGGCGCTGGTCTTCGGCGGCGGCCACGTCGTCCTGCCGCTGCTCGAGGCGGGCTTCGTGCAGACCGGCCTCGTCGGCGCGGACGCCTTCCTCGCCGGCTACGGCGCCGCCCAGGCGGTTCCCGGGCCGCTCTTCACCTTCGCCGCCTATCTCGGGGCGGTGCTCGCCGTCCCCCCGAACGGCGTCGTCGGCGCGGCGATCGCGCTCCTCTCGATCTTCCTTCCGGGCTTTCTCGTCCTGATCGGCGTCCTGCCCTTCTGGGACCGCTTCCGCGCCGCGCCGCTCGCCCGGTCGCTGATGCAGGGCGCGAACGCCGCGGTCGTCGGCATCCTCGCGGCCGCGCTCTACACGCCGGTCTTCACCAGCGCGATCGGCGACGCCCGCGACCTCGCCCTCGCGCTCGCCTGCGTCGTCCTGCTCATGCGGTGGAACGCCCCGCCCTGGGCCGTGGTCATCGTCGCCGCCCTCGGCGGCATCGGGCTCGAGCTGGCGTGACCCTCGCCGAAACGGAGCGTTCCTTCAGACTCCGTCGATCAGGATGTCGAGCCCGCGCTTGAGCGCGTCCCGCATCCCCCCGAGCGAGGCCACGCGGGTACGGAGCTCGCCGCCCGGGACGGCGGCGAGCTCCTGGAGCCGCACGATCCAGCGCTCACCTTCGATCTCGACCGACGGCGTCAACCCCGGGAAGCTCGCGTATCGCCCCTCCGCGCGCAGCGGAGCGACGATCCGCGTCGCCTCGAGTCCGATGAGGTCGGTCTGAAGATCGACGACGAACAGGCCGTCGGACAGGCGGTAGACATCGAACTGCGCCATTCTTGCGTCGCTCAGAAGCTGCGGAACCGCGCGAGCGGCAGTCCCTCGCGCTCCACCTCGCGGGCGTAGGCCTCGAGCGCCCCACGGTTCTCCTCGCGCCACCGCCGGTTGCGCTCGATCCGGGCCGCCTCGGCAATCGCGGCCTCCGCGACCCGCGACATGTTCACTCCGAGCTCCCGCGCCTCGCGCGTGACGGCATCGTCGATCGACAGGTTGACCTTGGCCCGCACCATATCCCCCTCCGAAATACGCATGGAACAGGAGTATAACGGTCCGCCTCACCCAACGGAACCCTTGTCTCCGTTCTTGCGCTCCCCCGCCGATCCGGGCGACACAGGCGGCCCGGTCAACCGCCCGAAGACCTCCCATGTATCCCGTGATCCGCCTCGGCATCGAACTCGCCCACGCCCGGCGCGCACCCCGGCTCCCCGTCGACGGCGTCCACGTCTCGCGCCACACCTGCTGGCCGTGGGACATCGACCCGTGGCTCGAGCTCAACAACGGCCGCACCCTCACCCTCTACGACCTCGGCCGCGTCCCCCTCGCCGTGCGCACCGGCCTCGCCGGCGCCGCGCGCGCCAACGGCTGGGGCCTCGCCGTCGCCGGCACCTCGATCCGCTACCGCCGCCGCGTCCGCGCCTTCGAGCGCATCGCCATGCGCTCGGCCTGCGTCGGCCGCGACGGGCGCTTCCTCTACATCGCCCAGAGCATGTATCACGGCGGCGAGGCGGTCTCGGGCGCGCTCATCCGCACCGCGGTGACGAGCCCCGGCGGCATCGTCGCGACCGACCGGGTGCTGGCGGCGATGGGCGCCGCCGACTGGAACCCGCCCCTTCCCGCCTGGATCGGGGCCTGGATCGAAGCGGAGGCGAAGCGCCCGTGGCCCCCGGAGATCTGATCGCGTCCGAGACCCTGGCCCCCGCCGCCGCCACCCGCCGCGGCGTCTTCGGCTGGATGCTCCTCGACTGGGCGAACCAGCCCTTCGCGACCCTCGTCACCACCTTCGTCTTCGCCCCCTACTTCGCCGCCACCGTCGTCGGCGACGCGACCCGCGGACAGGCGGTGTGGGGCACCGCCGCCGCCATCGCCGGCGCCCTCGTCGCCATCCTCGCCCCGGTCCTCGGCGCGGTCGCCGACCGCACCGGCGCCGCCAAGACGTGGGTCTTCGCCTTCTCGATCCCCTACGTCGTCGGCTGCCTCGGCTTCTGGCTCGCCACCCCGGCGATGCCCGACACCACCGTCGTCCTCGTCGCCTTCGTCCTCGCCTTCGTCGGCTCCGAGCTCGGCACCGTCTTCACCAACGGCATGCTCCCCCGCCTCGGCCCCCGCGACCGCATCGGGCGGATCTCGGGCTCGGGCTGGGCGATGGGCTACGCCGGCGGCCTCGTCTCGCTCGTCGTCGTCCTGCTCTTCCTCGCCCCCGCCCCCGGGGCGACGACGACGCTTCTCGGCATCCCCCCCGTCCTCGGCCTCGACCCCGCGACCGGCGAGCCCGCCCGCGCCACCGGGCCGCTCTCGGCGCTGTGGTTCGTCGTCTTCGCCATCCCGTTCTTCCTGTGGACCCCGGACACGCCCCCGCGCCCCGGCGCCGGCGCCCTCGGCGCCGGGCTCCGCGATCTCGCCGCGACCTTCCGCGTCGCCCGCGCCAACCGCAGCTTCTTCGCCTTCCTCATCGCCTCGATGGTCTACCGCGACGCCCTCGCCGCGCTCTTCACCTTCGGCGGCATCTACGCCGCCGGCGTCCTCGGCTGGGGGATGTTCCAGCTCGGGGTCTTCGGCATCGTCGCCGCCGCGGTCGGCACCGTCGGCGCCTGGCTCGGCGGCCATGCCGACCGCGCCTTCGGCCCGCGCCCGGTCATCGTCGCCTCGGTGTGGCTCCTCGTCGCCATCTGCCTCGTCGCGCTGCTCACCACCCGCACCAGCGTCCTCGGCCTGCCCGTCGCCGCGGGCTCGACCCTCCCCGACACCGTGTTCATGGCGGCGGGCGGCCTCCTCGGCGCCGCCGCCGGCGCCCTCCAGGCCGCCTCGCGCACCCTTCTCGTCCACCAGGCCGAGGGCCGCGTCGCCCCGACCCAGGCCTTCGGCCTCTTCGCGCTCTCGGGGCGCGCCACCGCCTTCGTCGGCCCCGCCCTCATCGCCGCGGTCACCGCACTCACCGGATCGCAGCGCCTCGGGGTGTCGCCGGTCATCCTCCTGTTCCTCCTCTCGCTCTGGCTGCTATACTTCGTCAAAACCGACAACGAGCAGCCCGGGACGTCCCCATGATCCGTCGCCTCCCCGCGACCCTCGCCGCGACCCTCCTCGCGCTGACCGCCCTCGCCGCGCCGGCGGCGGCGCAGACCGCCGCCGCGCTCTTCGCCCGCCCGGTCACGCCCTCGCCGCACCAGCCCTACTCGATCGGCGAGCACGCCCGCGGCTGCCTCGCCGGCGGCGTGCAGCTCCCCGAATCGGGCGCGACCTGGCAGGCCATGCGCCTCGGCCGCAACCACCACTGGGGCAACCCGGTGACGATCGCCTTCATCGAGGACCTGAGCCGCAGCGCCACCCGCTTCGGCTGGAAGGGCCTCTACGTCGGCGACATCGCCCAGGCGCGCGGCGGCCCGGTCAAGGGCCACGCCAGCCACCAGAGCGGCCTCGACGTCGACATCTGGTACACGCCGCCGCCGCGGCTCGACCTCAGCCGCGCCGAGCGCGAGCGCCTCGGCGCGACCATCGTCCGCACCTCCGACCAGCGCCGGCTCAACGCCAACTGGACGCCCTCCCACGCCGCGCTGCTCGAGGCCGCCGCCCGCGACCCGCGCACCGAGCGCATCTTCGTCACCGCCCCGGTCAAGCTCGCGCTTTGCGAGACCGCGACCCGCCGCGACGCCGGGTGGCTGCGCAAGATCCGCCCGTGGTGGGGCCACCACGACCACTTCCACGTCCGCCTCGTCTGCCCGAAGGGCGAGCCCGGCTGCGTCGATCCCGCCCCGATCCCGGCCGGCGACGGCTGCAAGGACGCGGTCTGGTGGGTGACCGACGCGCTGCTGCCCCCCGACCCCAACGCCCCGAAGCCGAAGCCGAAGCCGCCGCTGCGGCTCGCCGACCTGCCGCCACAGTGCGCGACCGTCCTCGGGGCGCGATGACCCGGCGATGACGCCCGTCAGGAAGCGCCGGCTCGCCGGACTCATCGGCGCGCTCCTCGCCGCCCTCGTCCTCGCCGCCCTGCCGGCGGGCGCCGGCGGCCCGCGCCTCGTCCTCGACTCCGAGATCACCTGGAGCGAGCCGTGGGAGCACTTCGGCGGCTGGTCGGGCCTCGACCTCGCCGCCGACGGCACCGGCTTCGTCACCGTCTCCGACAAGGGCAGCTTCGCCCGCGGCAGCCTCGCGCGAAAGCCCGACGGCAGCCTCGCCGGCGCGTCGATGACCCGCCGCGGCCGCCTGCACGGCATCGACGGCAACCGCCTGCGCGAGGGCGAGCGCGACGCCGAGGGCCTCGCCGTCGACGACCAGGGCCGGGCCTACGTGTCCTTCGAGCGCTTCCACCGCGTGCGCCGCTACGATCCGCTGAACGGCCCGGCGACCTCGGTGCCGAGCCATCCCGACTTCCGCCGCCTCCAGGAGAACTCCGGCCTCGAGACCCTCGCCCTCGACGCCGCGGGCACGCTCCACGCCATCCCCGAGCGCTCCGGCGCCCTCGACCGCCCGTTCCCGGTCTACCGCCTGCTCGGCGACCACTGGGACAAGAGCTGGAAGCTCCGCCGCGACGGCACCTTCCTGCCCGTCGACGCCGACTTCGGCCCCGACGGCCGCTTCTACCTGCTCGAGCGCGACTTCAAGTGGCTCGGCGGCTTCGCCACCCGCGTCCGCCGCTTCGACGTCGGCGAGGGCGGCTTCGAGAACGAGGTCACGCTGCTGCGCACCCGCTTCGGCGAGCTCGACAACATGGAGGCCCTCGCCACCTGGCGCGACCCGGAGGGCCGCGTCCGCGTGCTCCTGCTCTCCGACGACAACTTCTTCCCGCTCCAGCGCACCATGTTCGCCGAGTACATCCTCGACGAGGGCTGATCGCGGGCGACCGCCGCCGTTGCCTTGCACTGCCGAGAGGCGGATAATCCCCCGTCATTGCGAAGCCGTCCGGAAGCGTCCGGCGCCCCTGCCCGTCGCGCCCGGACGCGATCGTTGTCAGAGGGATTGGAAGATGACCGCACGTCCAGATCCGACCTTCCACGCATCGGCGAAGCTCGCCATGGAGGCCGAACCCGAAACCTTCGCCTACACCCTCCTCCTCAGCCCCGACTTCTCGCAGCCGGACGCGCTCGCCGTCGTCGACGTCGACCCGGAGTCGTCCGACTACGGCCGCATCGTCCACACCGTGACCATGCCCAACACCGGCGACGAGTTCCACCACTTCGGCTGGAACGCCTGCTCCTCGGCGCTGTGGCCGATGTCGGGCCACGCCTTCCTCGAGCGCCGCTACCTCATCATCCCCGGCCTGCGCTCGTCGCGGATCTACGTGATCGACACCAAACCCCACCCGACGCAGGCGAAGATCCACAAGATCATCGAGCCCGAGGAAGTCTTCCGCAAGACCGGCTACTCGCGCCCCCACACCATCCACTGCGGCCCCGACGGCATCTACGTCTCGACCCTCGGCGGCGGCGGCAAGGACGGCACCGACGGCCCGCCCGGCATCTTCATCATGGACTGCGAGACCTTCGACGTCATCGGCCGCTGGGAGATCGACCGCGGCCCGCAGGAGAAGCACTACGACTTCTGGTGGAACCTGCCGCGCGACTACATGGTGTCGAGCGAGTGGGCGCTGCCGCCGCAGTTCGAGAACGGCATCGTCCCCGAGGACCTGCTCGCCAACAAGTACGGCCACCGCCTGCACTTCTGGGATCTGCGCGCCCGCCGCAACGTCCAGACCATCGACCTCGGCGCCAACCACCAGATGGCGCTCGAGGTCCGCCCCGCCCACGACCCGGTCAAGGAGTACGGCTTCCTCGGCGTCGTCGTCGACACGACGAACCTCGAGGGCTCGATCTGGACGTGGTGGCGCGAAAACGGCACCTTCCGCTGCGAGAAGACCGCGACGATCCCCCCCGAGCCCGCCGACAAGGACCTGCTGCCGCCCCTCCTCCAGGGCTTCGGCGCGGTGCCGCCGCTGGTCACCGACATCGACCTCTCGCTCGACGACCGCTTCCTCTACGTCTCCTGCTGGGGCACCGGCGAGATGCGCCAGTACGACGTCAGCGACCCCCACCAGCCGAAGCTCGCCGGCTCGGTCCACGTCGGCGGCATCGTCCGGCGCACGCCCCACCCGGACGGCAAGCCCTTCGAGGGCGGCCCGCAGATGGTCGAGATCAGCCGCGACGGCAAGCGCGTCTACTGGACGAACTCGCTCTATTCGACCTGGGACGCCCAGTTCTATCCCGGCGGCATGGAGGGCGCGATGGTCAAGGCCGACGTCGGCCCCGACGGCGGCCTGACCCTCGACACGGCCTTCCGCGTCGCCTGCCCGCCCGGCCTCCGCCCCCACCAGATCCGCCTCGAAGGCGGCGACTGCTCGACCGACTCCTTCTGCTATCCCTCCGTCTGACCCCGGACCCGGCCTTGGACCCCGCGCAATGGACGACCGCCGGCCTCTGGCTGGCGGTGGTCGCGAGCGGCCTCTACCACGGCGTCAACCCCGGCATGGGCTGGCCGCTGGCGGTCTCCGCCGGCCTGATGGGCCGCGGCCGCCGCGACCTCCTCGCGGCCCTCGCCCCGCTCGCCGCCGGACACCTCCTCGCCATGCTGGCGATCCTCCTGCCCTTCACCGTCATGCTGTCGCTCATCGACTGGCAGCGCCAGATCCGCATCAGTGCCGCCCTCCTCGTCCTCGCCTTCGGCGTCTTCCGCCTGCTGAACCGCCGCCACCCCCGCGCCCTCGCCCGCATCCCGCCGACCCGCCTCGCGCTCTGGTCCTTCGCGATCGCCCTCGCCCACGGCGCGGCGCTGATGCTCCTGCCGATCTACCTCGGCATCTGCGCCGCCGACGACCTCGACGCCGCCCACCGCGCCTCGCAGCGCCTGATCGCCGGCACCCTCACCGCGGCGGCGTCGGTCTCGCTCGTCCACACCGCCGCCATGATCGTCGCCGGCGGGGCGATGGCGCTCGCCGTCCACGCCTGGCTCGGCCTCGGCTTCATCGCCCGGAGCTGGCGCGACCTCGACCGGGTCTGGGCGGCGAGCCTGATCCTCGTCGGCGCCGTCGCGCTCGCCACCGCCTGATGGCGCGCGGACTCGCGCGGAATCGACCTCACCGCGATATGATGGGTTGTGACTCTCGACGAAGCCCATAATATGGGGGGAAGAGAGTCGCAGACCATTCCGCCGGAAACGCACCGGGCAGCAGGGCAGGCCGTGAACGTTCAGTCCCCCGATTCGCCGCAGAAGGCCGCCGTCTCCGCGACGGTCGCCGCGACCGTCCAGCCGCTCCAGGTGCGCGGCCGCTCGTTCACCGCCGTCGTGCTGCGGCTGACCGGCGCCGCCGACAAGGCGTTCCTCGACGCGCTCGACACGCTGATGCGCCAGGCGCCGCACTTCTTCGTCAACGCGCCCCTCGTCCTCGACGTCGAGCAGGCCGTCGGCCTCGACGACAAGGCCGCCTTCGTCAAGCTCGCCCGCCAGCTCCGCACCCGGCGGCTCACCGCCGTCGGCATCCAGAACGCCACGCCCGAGCAGGGCACCGCGGCCTTCGGCGCCGGCCTCGTCACCCTCCAGAACGGCCGCGACGCGACGATCGAGCGCGGCGGCCGCCCCGCCACCTCCACCACCGACGCCCCCTCACCCGCCGACCCGCCCGCGCGCGAGCCCGAGCCCGCGCCGGCCCCGAGCCTGCTCGTCACCGAGCCGGTGCGCTCGGGCCAGCGCGTCTTCGCCGACCGCGGCGACCTCGTCGTGCTCGCCTCGGTCAGCTCCGGCGCCGAGCTCATCGCCCACGGCAACATCCACGTCTACGGCCCCCTGCGCGGCCGGGCGCTCGCCGGGGTCAACGGCGACCGCACGGCCCGCATCTTCTGCCAGAGCCTCGGGGCCGAGCTCATCGCCATCGCCGGGCTCTATCTCACCAGCGAGGACTTCCCCGCCACCGCCCGCGGCCAGCGCGTCCAGGCCTTCCTCGAGGCCGACGCGCTGACCATCGAGCCCCTCAAGTAACCCCCAACCCCAGAGCAGGAGAGGATCACCGCTTGGCAAAGATCATCGTTGTCACTTCCGGCAAGGGCGGCGTCGGAAAGACCACGTCGACTGCCGCCATCGGCGCGGGCCTCGCGATGCGCGGCCACAAGACCGTCGTCATCGACTTCGACGTCGGCCTGCGCAACCTCGACATGATCATGGGTTGCGAGCGGCGCGTGGTCTTCGACTTCATCAACGTCATCCAGGGCGACGCGAAGATCGCCCAGGCGCTGATCAAGGACCGCCGGCTCGACAACCTCTCGGTGCTGCCGACCTCGCAGACCCGCGACAAGGACGCGCTGACCATCGAGGGCGTCGAGAAGGTCCTGAACGACCTCCGCGACCAGTTCGACTACATCATCTGCGACAGCCCCGCCGGCATCGAGCGCGGCGCGCACCTCGCGATGTACTTCGCCGACGAGGCGGTCGTCGTGACCAACCCCGAGGTCTCCTCGGTCCGCGACAGCGACCGGGTGCTCGGGCTCCTCTCGTCGAAGACCCGGCGCGTCGAGAAGGGCGAGGGCGAGGTCAAGGCGCACCTGCTCCTCACCCGCTACGACCACGGCCGGGTCGCCCGCGGCGAGATGATGAAGGTCGAGGACATCCTCGAGATCCTCTCGATCCCGCTCCTCGGCATCATCCCCGAGAGCACCGCGGTCCTGAAGGCCTCGAACGTCGGCACCCCGGTCACCTTCGACACCAAGTCGAACGCCGGCAAGGCCTACGAGGACGCGGTCTCGCGGCTGATCGGCGAGCAGATCGAGATGAAGATCCAGCCCGAGCGGGCCGGCCTCTTCCAGCGGCTGCTGCGGCGGACGGCATGACCATGCTCAACTTCCTCCGCTGGCCGCGCCAGAGCTCGTCCGCCGACACCGCCAAGGAGCGGCTGCAGATCCTCCTCCAGCACGAGCGCGGCGACCGCTCGGGCCCGGACTACCTGCCGCTCCTGCAGCGCGACATCCTCGAGGTCGTGCAGAAGTACATGCGCGTCGGCCGCGACGACGTCGACATCAAGGTCGAGCGCGGCGACGACCTCTCGACCCTCGAGATCAACATCGAGGTCCCCGGCGCCCGCCCCCTCCAGGTCGGCATCGCCTGACCAACCCGGGGCGCGCGCGACCGCGCGCCCCGGTCGCTCCGGAACGACGAAGCCCGCCGGGCGGTCCCGGCGGGCTTCGTAATGTCTGGACGCCTGTCGGGCGTCAGCGGATCACTTGATCTTGCCTTCCTTGAAC
>CAZEGY010000064.1:0-12535 GCA_964511815.1 uncultured Rhodovulum sp. | reverse complement strand
CTTCGGGTTTCTGTGGTTTATCAGGAATTGGCGAGTTCGGGGTCGGCCGCCTCGACATGGTCGCCGCCGGCATCGGCGGCGCCATCGCCCCGCGCTGGTGGGCGAGCATCGCGCCGGCCGGCGTCGTGACGCGAGAGCTCGCCCTCGCCGATCTGCCGGGAACGCACCGGCTGCCGCTCTACGTCGTCTGGCCGCGAGACATCCGCGATGAGACCAGGGACCGCGTCATGGAAGTCCTCAGGGACGGCCTGGACCGCTATCGTCAGCGGGCATGAGCGTCGGCACCTGACGACCGCTCCCGATCACCGACTCCAGCTGTGGTAGCGTCGCAACGAACGGCCGCTGTCCGCCCCTTCGCTCCGACGTCGAGGGACACGACCGGGGCCAGCGTCTGGTGCTTCGCCTCCGGTCCGACTGCAGGGCCCCGCTTCCGCCTTCGGGTCCATGGCCACGGGCACCACGCTTCGGGGGGGCGGTGTGGGTTATCGGGTATTTCCCGATAACTTGGGGTTTTGGAGGGCTCGCTCGGGATTTCCCGCCCGACCGGTCAGGCCGATTCCGCGGCGGCCACCCACGCGCGGTCGAGCACGACGTACTTGATCGCCCGCCGGTGGAAGGTGAACGCGAGGTGCAGCCGCCCGTCCGGCCCTTCGACCATCGCCGGGTAGGAGAGCTCGGCGTTCCTGCCGTCGAGCGGGTCGTTCGAGAGGCAGGTCCCCGGCCCGTCCTCGACCACCCGCCGCCACGGGAAGCTCCGGCCGCCGTCCTCCGACAGGCAGAGCGTCAGCGGCGCCCGCGGCACTCCCCAGATCGCCGGCACGCCCCCCGTCGGGTCGCCGCGCCCGTCGTCGCCCTCGCCGAGCTCGTCGTAGAGCGAGGCCCGCCGCGCCGCCGAGTCCGCCGCCCCGACCGGGTTGCAGAGCAGCGCGACCCGCCCGTCGTCGAGCGCGACCGCCGCGATCGAGGCGTTGTTGTTCGGCACGTCGGTCGCCGCCGGCACCGCCCACGTCCGCCCGCCGTCGCCGCTCTCGGTCCGGTAGACGAAGTCCGCCTGCCGCCGTCGGTAGAACGCCGCGATCCGGCCCTCCCCGAGCGGCACCAGCGTCATGTGCACGCACCCGGTCGACCCCGGCACCTCGACCACCTCCCAGGTCGCGCCGCGGTCGCTGCTCGTCGCCACCGCCGCGACGTCGTGGCTCCCGGTCCAGCGCGCCCCGGGCGAGGTGCGGCAGAGAAAGAGCGGCAGCATCCACGCCCCGTCGTCGCGGAGCGTCACCTGCGCCCGGACGAAGGTCCCCTCGGGCAGCGGCAGCGTCCGCGCCGCGCCGCCCGTCACCCCGTCCGCGCCGCGCAGGAGCGGCCGGAAGCGCACGACGCACGCCTCCTGCCGCCCGCCCGGCTGGGCGGTGTGGAAGAGCCCCGGCGCGCCGGTCGCGGGGTCGGTGAAGATCACCGGGTTCTGCTCCGAGCGGTCGGGATCGTCCGACACCCGCGCGCCGGCGCTCCACGCCGCCGCCCCCGGCGCCAGCGTCGCGAGGTGGACGAAGATGTCCGACCGCCCCTCGAGCGTGCCCCCGAACCAGGCGCAGGCGAGGGTGCCGTCGGGCAGCCACTGCAGGAAGGCCGCATGGTTGTGGACGACCGGCGACGCGAGAAACGCCTCCGCCCGCCCGGCGCCCGCCGGCGCGATTCGTCCGGTCATCCGTGCCGCGATCTCGTCCGGGGTCATGCGCCGCTCCTCGTAACCCTCTCGATCGGCCCGGAATGAACAAGTTCGGCAATGTTGTCAAGTTGGAAATGATCTCGATCCTGCGGCACTGATGGCGTATCTTTACTCGTAAAAACAGTGAGATAATCCAGAGGTGCACCACCTTCACCGCTGCCGGGCATCTGCCTTCTGCCTATCATGTTGACAAGAAAGCCGGCGGCTGTCAGGTTGCGGGTCACTCGCAGGGCCCCGACCGGCCTCGAACGCCGGTTCCCGGAGGGCCTGCGAGCATCCTCAGGGAGGAATCCGGATGAAGAGAACGACCCTGCTGCTCTCCGGCGCGCTGGCGCTCACCGCCTTCGGGCCGGCCCTCGCGCAGGACGGCAAGGAGGTGACGATCGTCCTCGGCGAGGACATCGACCTCGTCGAGCCGTGCATGGCCACCCGGTCGAACATCGGCCGGATCATCATGCAGAACGTCAACGAGACCCTCACCCAGTACGACGTCACGGGAGGGCAGGGGGTCCTGCCGCGCCTCGCCGAGTCCTGGGAGGACAGGGGCGACGGCACCTGGCGCTTCAACCTGCGCAAGGACGTCACCTTCTCCGACGGCTCGACCTTCGACGCCGCCGACGTGCAGCACTCGTTCGAGCGGGCGATGAGCAGCGAGCTCACCTGCGAGACGCCGCGCTACTTCGGCGACACCACGCTCAGCTTCGCCGTCGTCGACGACTCGACGATCGACATCACCGCCGAGCCGGCGCAGCCGATCCTGCCGCTGCTCCTCTCGCTCGTCACCATCGTCCCCGCCGAGACCCCGGTCGAGTTCACCCGCGAGCCGGTCGGCACCGGCCCCTACGCCCTCGCCGCGTGGCAGCCCGGCCAGTCGCTCGTCCTCGAGCGCCGCGACGACTACTGGGGCGAGGCCCCGGCCGTCGCCAGGGCGACCTACGTCTTCCGCACCGACCCCGCCGTCGCCGCGGCGATGGTCACCCAGGGCGAGGCCGACCTCGCGCCGTCGATCTCGGCGGTCGACGCGACGAACCCGGCGACCGACGTCTCCTACCTCAACTCCGAGACCCTCTACCTCCGCCTCGACTCGGGCGTGGCGCCGGTCAGCGACAAGCGCGTGCGCGAGGCCCTGAACATGGCGATCGACCGCGACGCCTTCATCGGCACGCTCCTGCCCGAG
The DNA here is from genome assembly GCA_964511815.1 of uncultured Rhodovulum sp. Taxonomy (GTDB): domain Bacteria; phylum Pseudomonadota; class Alphaproteobacteria; order Rhodobacterales; family Rhodobacteraceae; genus Amaricoccus. The sequence goes on along the minus strand of CAZEGY010000064.1, from coordinate 9,635 downwards.
GGCGTGGTCTCGGCGGTGGCGATGGTGCCGCCGACGACCCTCGGCTGGAACCCCGACGTCGCCCAGTACCCCTACGACCCGGAGAAGGCGAAGGAGCTCCTCGCCGCCGCCAGGGCCGACGGCGTGCCCGTCGACACCCCGCTCCAGCTCATCGGCCGCTCGAACCTCTTCCCCGGCGTCGTCGAGGTGGTCGAGGCGATCCAGCAGATGCTCGAGGACGTCGGCTTCGCCGTCGACGTGCAGATGGTCGAGGTCGCCCAGCAGGAGGAGCTCTACAACAAGCCCTTCAAGGAAGGCCGCCCGCCGCAGATGCTCGCCGTCCAGCACGACAACAGCCGCGGCGACCCGGTGTTCTCGATGTTCTTCAAGTACGACTCGCAGGGCCGCCAGTCGGGCATCGCCGACCCGAAGGTCGACGAGACGATCGCCGCCGCCACCGCCGCCACCGGCGACGCGCGCACCGCGGACTGGCAGCGGGTCTTCGCCTACCTCCACGACGAGGTGGTGCCCGACGTGCTCCTCTTCCACATGGTGAGCTTCGCCCGCGTCGGCGACCGCATCGAATTCACCCCGACGATCGCGACGAACTCCCAGCTCGAGCTCGCCGACATCGCCTTCAGGTGAAGCGCGCCCGGGAGGCGGCGCCGCCGCCTCCCGGGCCCCGGACCCTCTCGCCCTCACCCTCGCCCGAACCCCGCGCCCCCCGACCGGAGGAAGCCCGTTGCCGAGATACGTCTCCCGCATCCTGTCGAGCTTCGTGTCGCTGGTGCTGCTGCTGGTGATGGTGTTCTTCCTGTCGCGGCTGACCGGCGATCCGGCGGCGCTGTTCCTGCCGATCGACGCGACCCCGGAGATGGTCGCCAACTTCCGCGAGGTCCACGGGCTCGACGACCCGCTCGTCGTCCAGTTCGGGCGCTACGTCCGGGACGTGCTCCACCTCGACTTCGGCATGAGCCTGCGCCAGGCGCGGCCGGCGATCGAGGTGGTGCTCCAGGCCTTCGTGTGGACGCTGTGGCTGGCGCTCGTCACCATGACCCTCGTCACCGTCGCGGCGATCGTCATCGGGTCGCTCGCCGCCTTCCGCCCGGGCGGGGTCTTCGACCGCATCGTCACCTTCGTGTCGCTGATCGGCGCCTCGGCGCCGGACTTCTGGATCGCCATCGTCGGGATCACCGTCTTCGCCATCGGCCTCGGCTGGCTGCCGACGAGCGGCACCGGCTCGCTCGCCCACTGGATCCTGCCGGTCGCGGTGCTCTTCATCCGGCCGTTCGGGCTCATCCTCCAGGTGGTGCGCGGCGCGATGGTCCAGGCCTTCGGGGCGCCCTACGTCAAGACCGCCCGCGCCAAGGGGGTCTCCGACCGGGCGATCATCTTCGTCCACACCCTGAGGAACGCCATGCTGCCGGTGATCACCGTCATCGGCGACCAGGCGGCGGCGCTCCTCAACGGCGCCGTGGTGGTCGAGACGATCTTCGGCTTCCCCGGGGTCGGCAAGCTGATGATCGACTCGATCCTCAACCGCGACTTCAACGTCATCCTCGCCGCGATCATGGTCACCGCCATCGCGATCTTCGTGATGAACCTCCTGATCGACCTCGCCTACGCGCTCCTCGACCCCCGCATCCGCACCTGAGCCGAGCGATGGCCCTCCCCCCCGAGGCGAAGCCGATGACCGATCTCACCCCCGATCACCCCCGCGACCACCCCCCCGCGCCCGGGCTCGCCCCCGAGAGGGGCGCCGTCCGCGCCGTCCTCGCCATGCTGGTGCGCGACCGCTTCGCCACCGCCGCGGTCGCCTTCCTGCTGGCGATGGCGCTCTGCGCGCTCCTCGGCCCGGCGCTGCTCGGCGAGGCGGCGACGCGGCAGAACCTCCGCGGCCGCAACCTGCCGCCGTTCGGCCTCGAGCACGGCTGGCTGATGATCCTCGGCGCCGACGCCCTCGGCCGGCCGCTCCTCGCCCGCATCGTCGTCGCCGCGCAGAACACCCTGATGATCGCCGCCGGCGCGGTGGCGCTGTCGCTGAGCGTCGGCGCCGCGCTCGGGCTCGTCGCCGGCTACGGGCCGCGCTCGGCGGGGACGCTGATCCTGCGCCTCGCCGACGTGATCATGAGCTTCCCGTCGCTGCTTCTCGCGGTCATCGTGCTCTACATGCTGTCGCCGTCGGTCGGCAACGTCGTCCTCGTCCTCGCGATCACCCGCATCCCGATCTACCTGCGCACCACCCGCGCCGAGGTCCTCGAGATCCGCGAGCGGATGTTCGTGCAGGCCGCCGAGGTGATGGGCGCCTCGCCCTTGCGCATCGTCTTCCGCCACATCCTGCCGATGGCGGTGCCGACGCTCGTCACCATCGCCACCCTCGACTTCGCCTTCGTCATGCTCGCCGAGAGCGCGCTCTCCTTCCTCGGCATCGGCATCCAGCCGCCGGAGATCACCTGGGGGCTGATGGTGGCGCAGGGCAAGCAGTACCTCGCCACCGCCTGGTGGCTGGCGTTCTGGCCGGGGCTCGCGATCATCCTGACGACGCTGTCGCTCAACCTCGTCTCCAACTGGCTGCGCATCGCCCTCGACCCGGCGCAGCGCTGGCGCCTCGAGATCCCGCGGAAAGGGGCCGCCCGATGAGCCATCTCCTCGAGGTCCGCGACCTGTCGGTGCGCTTCCACACCGTGCGCGGCCCGGTCGACGCGGTGCGCCACGTCTCCTGGCACGTCGACCGCGGCGAGACCCTCGCCATCCTCGGCGAGTCGGGCTCGGGCAAGTCGGTGTCGTCCTCGGCGATCCTGAACCTGGTCGACTGCCCGCCGGGGGAGATCGTCTCGGGCGAGATCCTCTTCGAGGGCCGCGACCTCCTGAAGGCGACCGCGGACGAACGCCGCGCCATCAACGGCCGGCGCATCGCGATGATCTTCCAGGACCCGCTCGGCCACCTCAACCCGGTCTACTCGGTCGGCTGGCAGCTCCGCGAGGCGATGCGCGTCCACGGCGTCACCCGCGTCGAGGCCGCCGCCCGCGCCCTCGACCTCCTGCGCCGCGTCGGCATCCCCGAGCCCGAGGCGGCGCTCGCCAGGTACCCCCACCAGTTCTCCGGCGGCCAGCGCCAGCGGGTGATGATCGCCATGGCGCTGGCGTGCAAGCCCGACATCGTCGTCGCCGACGAGCCGACCACCGCCCTCGACGTCACCGTCCAGGCCGAGGTGCTGAAGCTGCTCGGCGAGCTCCAGGACGAGATGGGCCTCGGGCTCGTGCTCGTCACCCACGACCTCGGGGTCGTCGCCGAGGTCGCCGACCGGGTGGTGGTGATGAACCGGGGCGAGATCGTCGAGACCGGCACCCCCTCGGGGATCTACCACCACGCCCGCCACCCCTACACCCGCAAGCTCGTCGCCGCCGCCCCCGGCAAGGGCGCGATGCCGGCGCCGGCCGCCGAGGCGGCGCCGGCGATCCTCGAGGTCACCGGGCTCGGCAAGACCTACGGGACGTTCAGGGCCCTCGACGGGGTGTCGTTCTCGCTCGCCCGCGGCGAGGTCCTCGCCGTCGTCGGCGAGTCGGGCTCGGGCAAGTCGACGGTGGCCAAGGCGCTCCTGCGCCTGATCGACGCCGACGCGGGCACCGCGCTGTGGAAGGGCCGCGACCTCCTCGCCCTGCCGCGGCGCGCGCTCTTCGGGCTCCGCCGCGAGCTGCAGATGGTCTTCCAGGACCCGACCCAGTCGCTCAACCCGCGGATGTCGGTCTTCCGGATCGTCTCGGAGGCCTGGGCGATCCACCCCGGCATCCTGCCCAAGGCGCGCTGGCGCGACCGCGTCGCCGAACTCCTCGCCGAGGTCGGGCTCGAGCCCGGCCACGCCGCGCGCTACCCCCACCAGCTCTCAGGCGGCCAGCGCCAGCGCGTCGCCATCGCCCGCGCCCTCGCCCTCGAGCCCGAGCTCATCATCGCCGACGAGGCGGTCTCCGCCCTCGACGTCTCGGTCCAGGCCCAGGTCATCGAGCTCCTCGCCCGCCTCAAGCGCGAGCGCGGCCTCGCCTTCGTCTTCATCGCCCACGACCTCCCCGTCGTCCGCGACTTCGCCGACCACGTCATGGTCATGGAGAAGGGCCGCGTCGTCGAGAAGGGACCGGTCCGCGCCATCTTCGACACCCCCCGCCACCCCTACACCCGCCGCCTGCTCGCCGCCGGCCTCGACCCAGACCCCGACGTCCAGAAGGCCAGACGCCGCGCAATCGCCTGAGGAGCCCCCCGAATGCTGCCCCTGCACACCCCGATCGCGCTCCAGCGCCCGGCCGTCGTCCGCTTCGGCGCCGGCGAGGTCGCCACCCTCGCCGGCTGGCTCGCCGCGACCGGCGCCCGGCGCCCGTTCGTCGTCGCCGACAAGGTCAACGCCGCCCGCCTCGACGTCCTCGGCCTCGGGCTCGGCTCCGGGCTCGGCTCCGGGCTCGGCCTCGCGCGGCCCGCGCTCTTCGGCGCGGTGACCCCGGAGCCCGACCTGCCGAACCTCGAGGCCGCCGTCGCCGCCGCCCGGGCGGCCGACGCCGACGCGGTCGTCGGCTTCGGCGGCGGCAGCGCCATGGACCTCGCCAAGCTCGTCGCCGTCCTCGCCCCCTCCGGGCTCGGCCTCGCCGACATCGCCGGCCCGAACCGCGCGCCGAAGCGCCGCGTCCGCCTCGCCCAGATCCCGACCACCGCCGGCACCGGCTCCGAGGTCGGCACCCGGGCGCTCGTCACCGACCCCGCCACCCGCAACAAGATCGCGACCGAGAGCGTGGAGATGCTCGCCGACATCGCGATCATCGACCCCGCCCTCACCGTCTCGGTGCCGCCCGCGGTCACCGCCGCCACCGGCGTCGACGCCATGGCCCACTGCGTCGAGGCCTTCACCTCCAGGCGCGCCCACCCGATCGTCGACGCCTACGCCCTCCAGGGCATCGAGCTCGTCGGCCGCTACCTCGCCCGCGCCGTCGCCGACGGCACCGACATCGAGGCCCGCGCCGGCCTCGCGCTCGCGGCCTTCTACGGCGGCGTCTGCCTCGGCCCGGTCAACACCACCGCCGGCCACGCCCTCGCCTACCCCCTCGGCACCCGCCACAAGCTCGCCCACGGACTCGCCAACGCCCTGATCTTCCCCCACGTCCTCGCCGCCAACGCCGCCGCGGTCCCCGAAAAGACCGCCCGCGTCGGCCGCGCCCTCGGCTTCGACACCCGGGGCCGCCAGCAGGTCCTCGGCGGCGCGCGGCAGTTCTGCGAAGGCCTCGGCCTCGACATGGCGCTCGGCGCCCACGGCGTCCCCCGCGACGACCTCCCGGCCGCGGCCAGGGAGGCCCACGCCATCCGCCGCCTGCTCGACTGGAACCCGGTCGACCTGTCGGAGAACGACATTCTCGCCATCTACGAGGCCGCGTACTGACATGACCACCGATCGTCAGAAGGAAGCCTTCGTCGCCCTCGTCACCTGCTTCGACGACGACGAGACCGTGAACTACCCCGCCACCCGCGCCCAGGTCCGCCGCCAGGTCGCCGCCGGCAACAACGTCATGTGCGCCGGGACCAACGGCGACTTCACCGCGCTGACCTTCGACGAGAAGGTCCGCCTCTGCGCCGAGGTCGTCGACGAGGTCGCCGGCAAGGCCAGGGTCATCGTCAACGCCGGCATGCCCGCGACCTTCGAGACCATCCTCCTCGCCCGCGCGTTCGCGGCACTCGGCGTCGACGGCATCGCCGTCGTCACCCCGTTCTTCATCCAGTGCACCCAGGACGGCCTCGTCCGCCACTTCGCGACCGTGGCCGACGCGGTGACGACGCCGGTCTACCTCTACGACATCCCGGCGCGCACCCAGAACCACATCGAGCCCGCCACCGCCCGCACCCTCGCCGCCCACGGCAACATCGCCGGCATCAAGGATTCGGGCGGGGCGCAGGACACCCTCGAGGCCTACCTCGCCGTCTCCCGCGAGGCCCCGGGCTTCGACGTCTACTCCGGCCCCGACCACCTCGTGCTCTGGGCCTTCGAGAACGGCGCCAAGGGCTGCATCTCCGGCCTCGGCAACGTCATGCCCGACACCCTCGCCGCCATCGTCACTGCCTTCAACGCCGGCGATGCGGCGGACGCCGCCCGGGCGCAGGAAGCCTTCGCCGCCTTCCGCAAGGATCTCTACGGCCTCGGCTATCCGCCGGCGCTGGTGAAGCGCGCCCTCTACCTCATGGACGCCTCGGTCGGCGCCAGCCGCCAGCCCGCGCTCCTCCCCGACCCGGAACAGGACGCGCGGATCGCCGCCCTCCTCGTCAGGCACGGCCTGATGGCCGAGGCCTGACGTCGCCGGGGCGCGGGATCCCGTCACCCCCGCCCCCGTCGCCCCCGCCCCCGTCACCCCCGCCCCCGTCACCCCCGCCCGAGGTCGATCAGCGTCCCGCCGAACAGCCGGTCCCGCGAATGCACGAGATGCGCGCGCATCAGCCGCTCGGCGGTGTCGCCGTCGCCGTCGCGGATCGCCGCGAAGATCGCCGAGTGCTCGCCGAAGACGTTCTTCAGGGCCTTCGCCCCGTCGGTCATCAGCGACTGCCCGTGCAGCTTCATCCCGACGTAGATGTGCTCCCTCAGCGCCCGCATCGACGCCTCGAAATACTGGTTGTTCGCCGCCTTGGCGATCGCGAGGTGGAAGGCGAAGTCGGCGTCCTCGCGGTGGGTCTGCGAGTCGGTCGCCCCCTCCATCAGCGACAGCGCGGTGCCGATCTCGTCGAGCGCCGCCGCGTCCCGGCGCACCGCCGCGAGCCGCGCCGCCATCGTCTCGATGCAGACGCGGAACTCGTAGCAGCGCTGGATGTCGGCGATGGTCTCGACGCGGGCGAAGCCGAGCGGCACGGTCCTCACCTCGCGCACGAAGCTGCCCGCGCCCTGGCGCGAATGCACGAGCCCCTGCGCGCGCAGCCGCTCGAGCGCCGCCCGCAGCACCGGCCGCGACACCCCGAACTCGTCGGCGAGCGCCTTCTCCGAGGGCAGCCGCGCGTTCGCCGGATAGTCGCCGTTGGTGATCCGGCTGTAGATCAGGTGATAGACCCGGTCGGCGAGCCCGGGCCTGCCGCGGGCGCCGTCGCCCGGGCGCGCCCCCTGATCGGTCGCGTCCTTCATGGTTCGTCCTTCCCGGAGCCGGCGGCGGCCGCGACGACGGCGACGAGCGCGTCGGCGTCGCCGAAGCCGCCCGACTTGGTGACGAGCCGCATCGTCCGCCCGCCGGCCACCATGCGGGAGACCGGGACCCCCGGCAAGATCTCGCCCTCGACCGCCAGCACCCCCACCCCGAGGGCGCCGAGGATCGCGTCCGCGGTCTCCCCGCCGCAGCCGAGGAGCGTGCGGACGCCGCCGTCGCCGACGATCCCCGCGATCCCAGCGGCGAAGCGCGCCCCCGCCGCCGGCGCCTCGAACCGCCGCCCTTCGGCCGCGGTCAGCCGCACCAGCACCGCGTCCGCCGCCGGCAGCGCCGGGCAGGCCCCGTCCGGCGCCTCGGCGATCGCCGCGCGCCCGGATGCCGCCAGCCGCGCGACCTGCGCGAGGGTGATCGGATCGCGCGAGCCGACCGCCAGCAGCAGCGGCCCGCCGAGCACCGGCCGCGGCGGCGGGGCCGCGCCCGGCGCCAGCCGCCGCGCCACCGCCGCGGCGAGCCCCGCCGCCCCGACGAGGAGCGCGGGCGCGCCGGCGAGCGCCGCCGCCAGCGGCGCGTCGAAATCCCCGTCGGTCGTCGTGTCCGGGACGGTGACCGCGAGCCCGCTCGCCGCCATCGCCGCCGCCACGTCGACCGGCGCCGGGACCCCGGCGCCGGTCAGCATCCCGTCCGCGACCCGCCGCCCCTGCGCCGGGACCGCCGGCGCCACCAGCGCCCGCGTCCGGCCGGTCCGCGCCGCGAGGGCCCGGCTCTCGGCGGCGACGTGGCCCTTCAGCCGCGAGTCGACCTTCTTCACGACGATCGCCGGCAGCGCCGCGCCGGCCGCCGCCACCGCGTCGAGCGCCGCCGCCACCGCCGCCCGCGCCGCGGCGGCGTCGCCCTCGCGCGACGCGGTGCTGACCGCGAGCGCCTCCGGGCCGCCGGCGAGCGCCGCGGCGACGTCCGCCGGCCGCCGCGCCACCGCGGTGCGGAGGCCGGCGCCGGCCAGCGCCACGGCGCTGTCGAGCGCCCCGGTCAGGTCGTCGGCGATGAGGAGGACGCGCATGGCGGTTCGGGGCACAATCCGGCTTTGCTTTCGGACGAGCTTACAGGTAAACATGTAACTTGAAAACGGGAAAGTTCCCGCCCGTCCGCTGGCCTGGAGACGATCAAGCCATTGGATGTGAAGGAACTACGACGCAGGCGCTCCGCGGTCCGGTGAATTTACAACCAGAATCGCGGCATGGAGGACTCGAAAGCATGACCGTCTCGAACGACCGGCCGATCGTCATCACCATGGGCGACCCCTCGGGCGTCGGCCCGGAGGTGACCGTCAAGGCGCTCGCCGGCCTCGACCCCGCCGAGCGCCGCGACTTCGCCGTCGTCGGCGACCGTGCCGTCCTCGCCCGCGCCCTCGCCGCCTCGGGCCTCGCGACGCCGCTCGTCGCCCCGGGCGAGGACGGCATCGCCGTCATCGACGTCCCCGTCGACGGCCTCCCCGAGCGCTTCGGCGTGCTCTCGCCGCGCTGCGGCGAGGCGGTCTTCCGGTACATCCGCACCGCCGTCGCATGGGCGGGCGAGGGCAGGGCGGCCGGCATCGTCACCGCCCCGATCAACAAGGAGGCGCTGAACGCCGCCGGCCACCACTACGACGGCCACACCGGCCTCCTCGCCCACCTCACCGGGCAGAAGTCGTCGTGGATGCTCCTCGCCTCGGAGCGGCTGAACGTCATCCACGTCTCGACCCACGTCTCGCTGCGCACCGCGATCGAGCGCGCCCGCCCCGAGCGCGTGCTCGAGACCATCCGCACCGGCGACCGCCACCTCCGCCGCATGGGCCTCGCCGCGCCGCGGATCGCCGTCGCCGGCCTCAACCCGCACTGCGGCGAGCACGGCCTCTTCGGCACCGAGGACGAGGAGTTCCTCGCCCCCGCCGTCGCCGCCGCCCGCGCCGAGGGCATCGACGTCACCGGCCCGATCTCGGCCGACACCGTCTACCACCGCGCCTACAACGGCGGCTTCGACCTCGTCGTCGCCCAGTACCACGACCAGGGCCACATCCCGATCAAGCTCGTCGCCTTCGACACCGCGGTCAACGTCTCGCTCGGCCTGCCCATCGACCGCAGCTCCGTCGACCACGGCACCGCCTTCGACATCGCCGGCACCGGCCGCGCCAACCACGTCAACATGCTCTCCGCCCTCGCCTACGCCCGCAAGCTCGCCCGGAGCCGCGAAGCGGCGCGCGCCTGAGCCCGGGGAGGCCTCCGCGACACCGCCCAAACCCCTGCAACTACTCGTTTTACGAGAATTGCCGGGGGGTTCAAGGTACACGACGCTACCGGCGGCCCCGGCGTTCGTCCCCGTGGCGAAGGGTGGGGATCTCCCGGATTTCGACCGTCGGCGAAATCCGGTCGCGTCCGCCCCCGACGGGCGGACGCGAAACGCGTCCGCGGGACGGCCACGCCCGGATCGAGAGCGACGGGAATGCTCGGCCCCCCTTCCCCTCCGCC
>CAZEGY010000063.1:0-12597 GCA_964511815.1 uncultured Rhodovulum sp. | reverse complement strand
GAGGTTCTTCACCCACTCGAAGTAGCTGACCGTCACGCCGCCGGCGTTGGCGTAGAGGTCGGGGATGATCACCGTGCCCCTCTGGCGCAGGATGTCGTCCGCCCCCGCCGTGATCGGCCCGTTCGCCGCCTCGATAATGAGCGGCGCCTTCACCGCCTCGGCGTTCGAGAGGTTGATGACCGACTCCATCGCCGCGGGGATCAGGATGTCGCACTCGCCCTCGAGAAGCGCGGATCCGTCCTCGACGTAGGTGCCGCCGGGGAAGTCCTTCACGCCGCCGGTCGCGCCGATGTGGGCCTTGAGGAACTCGATCGCCAGCCCGTCGGGGTTGCTCACCGCGCCGTCGCGCTCGATCACCGCGACGATCCTGGCGCCGTCCTCCTCGGAGAGGAACTTCGCCGCGTGGTAGCCGACGTTGCCGAGCCCCTGCACGATCACCCGCTTGCCGTCGAGGCTGCCGGAGAGGCCGGCGCGCCTGACGTCCTCGGGGTGGCGGAAGAACTCGCGGAGCGCGTACTGGACGCCGCGCCCCGTCGCCTCGACGCGCCCGGCGATGCCGCCGGAGTTGATCGGCTTGCCGGTGACGCAGGCGCCGGCGTTGATGTCGGTGGTGTTCATCCGGCGGTACTGGTCGGCCATCCACGCCATCTCGCGCTCGCCGGTGCCCATGTCGGGGGCGGGCACGTTCTGCGAGGGATTGATGAGGTCGCGCTTGGCGAGCTCGTAGGTGAAGCGCCGGGTGATGAGCTCGAGCTCGTGGTCGTTCCACTCGCGGGGATCGATGCGGAGCCCGCCCTTGGAGCCGCCGAACGGCACCTCGACGAGGGCGCACTTGTAGGTCATCAGCGCGGCGAGCGCCTCGACCTCGTCCTGATGGACGCCCATCGCGAAGCGGATGCCGCCCTTGACCGGCTCCATGTGCTCGGAGTGGACGCTGCGATAGCCGGTGAAGGTGTGGATGGCGCCGCGGAGCCGCACCCCGAAGCGCACGGTGTAGGTGGAGTTGCAGACGCGGATCTTCTCCTCGAGCCCCGGCGAGAGGTCCATCAACCGCACCGCGCGGTTGAACATGAGGTCGACGGACTCCCGGAAGCTCGGCTCCCTGAGCGGCGCATTCATCGTCTCTTCCTCCACACTCGTTGGCCCTCGCGGGCATGCGAGTAGAGCACCCGCCCGTGACGGCCTCAAGTCGTGACGGTCTCGAGTCGTGACGGTCTCGAGTCGTGACGGTCTCGAGTGAGGACGATGCCGTCAGGATGTCCGGGGCGAGATCCGGGTGAAGTGCCCCATCTTCCGCCCCGGCCGCGCCTCGGGCTTGCCGTAGAGGTGGACGCGGGCGTCGCGGATCCCGGGGCCGCGGAGGACGTCGTCGCCGAGGAGGTTCTCCATCACCGCGTCGGAGTGCCGCCGCCCGTCGCCGAGCGGCCAGCCGCAGACGGCGCGGAGGTGCTGCTCGAACTGGTCGACGAGGCACGCCGCCTCGGTCCAGTGCCCGGAGTTGTGGACGCGCGGGGCGATCTCGTTGACGAGGAGGCCGCCCGGCGCGACGAAGAGCTCGACGCCGATCACCCCGACGTAGTCGAGGGCGTTGAGGATCCGCCCGGCGACCAGCACCGCGTCCTGCGCCCGCGCCGCCGGCACGCCGGCCGGCACGGTGGTGCGGTGGAGGATGCCGTCGCGGTGCTCGTTCTCGCCCGGGTCGAAGGCGGCGACGGTGCCGTCGGCGCCGCGCGCCGCGATCACCGAGATCTCGCGCTCGAACGGCACGAAGCCCTCGAGCACCGAGGCCACGCCGCCGACCGCCGCCCACGCCGCGGCGGCCTCGCCGGGTGCGGCGATGCGGACCTGCCCCTTGCCGTCGTAGCCGAGGCGCCGGGTCTTCAGGATCGCCGGCCCCCCGAGACGCGCGAGCGCCGCGGCGAGCCCGTCCGCGTCGTCGACGGCGGCGTAGGGCGCGGTCCCGAGACCGATGCCGGTCAGGAAGTCCTTCTCGACGACGCGGTCCTGCGCCACCTCGAGCGCCCGCCGCCCCGGGCGCACCGGGGCGTGGGGCGCGACCGCGTCGATCGCGGCCAGCGGCACGTTCTCGAACTCGTAGGTCACGACGTCGACCGACCGGGCGAAGTCGGCGAGCGCGGCGGCGTCGTCGTAGCCGGCCCGCGTCCATGCGTTCGCCACCTGGGCCGCGCAGGGCGCGTCGGCCGGCTCGAAGACGTGCGTCCGCATCCCGAGCCGCGCCGCGGCCATCGCGAGCATCCGCCCGAGCTGGCCGCCGCCGAGGATGCCGATCCGGCTGCCGGGGGGAAGCGGCTCAGAGGTCATCGGGAACCTCCGCCACCGCGTCGGCCTGTGCCGCCCGCCAGGCATCGAGGCGCCGGCCGAGTGCGGCGTCCGTCGTCGCGAGCATCGCCGCGGCGAGCAGGGCGGCGTTCGCCGCCCCGGCCGGACCGATCGCGAGGGTGCCGACCGGCACGCCCTTCGGCATCTGGACGATCGAGAGCAGCGAATCGAGCCCCGACAGCGCCTTCGACTGCACCGGCACCCCGAGCACCGGCACCCGGGTCTTCGCGGCGAGCATCCCCGGCAGGTGCGCGGCCCCCCCGGCCCCGGCGATGATGACCCGGAGCCCGCGCCCGACCGCGGCCTCGGCGTAGGCGAAGAGCCGATCCGGGGTGCGATGCGCCGAGACGATGCGGACCTCGTGCGGGACGCCGAGCTCGGCCAGCGTCGCCGCCGCCGCGCGCATGGTCTCCCAGTCCGACTGGCTCCCCATCACGATCCCGACCGCCGGCTCCGCCATTCACGTTCCCCTTCCCGCGAAGGCGGCGACTATAGCCGGGGCCGGTGCGCGTGCAAGACGCCGCCGGCGCGCCGGGGCGCGCCGATAGCCCCCGGGGACGCGCGCGCGTCGTGCCGCCGCGGTCAGCCGTAGACGGACTGGCGGCCGAAGTGGGTGGCGAGGAGGTAGTAGACCACCGCCCGGTACTTGTTGCGGTTCGAGCGTCCGTAGGTCTCGATCGCCTTGTCGATCCCGGCCATGAGCTCCGGCCCGTCGGCGAGGCCGAGCTTCTTCATCAGATAGCTCGCCTTGATCGTCTCGAGCTCGCGCGCCTCCGACCCGGCCACGGTCTGGCTGTCCGCGCGGTAGATGCTCGGCCCGAGGCCGATCGTCACCTTGGTGAGCAGCGCGATGTCGGGCTCGACGCCGCACTTGCTCCGCAGTTCCTCGGCGTAGAACGCGATGAGGTCATCTCGCTTGCCCATCCCTTCGGTCCTCTCGTCGTTACCGGGCCGTTTCACCGGTCCCGGAGAGACCATCGCCGAGCGGACGCCGCGCTTCAACCCGGACGTGCCGACATCTTATCGCGTGGCGACGATGAAGAGCCGCGGGAACGGCAGGAGCACGACGCCGCCGCGGGCGGGGTAGGCCTCGGCGATCGCCGCCCGGTACCGCTCGAGGAACGGTTCGGTCTCCGCGGGGAGGAGCCGCTCGAGGAACGGCCGCAGGCCCGTCCCCTTCAGCCACTCGACGACCGCCCCCGCCCCGGCGAGCGGGTGGAAGTAGGTCGTCCGCCAGACGTCGATCGTGCGCGCCCCCCGTCCGCCGAGGAGCCCGTTGTACCACGCCGCCCCGTGACGCTCGGCGCGCCCGGCCGCGGCGCCCGCCAGCCGCTCCGCCCACGGCCCGTCGGCGGCGATCTCGCGCATCAGCCGGTGGGTCGGCTCGTCGAGGTTGTCGGGCATCTGGACGGCGAGGGTTCCCCCGGGCGCGAGCCCGGCGAGAAGCGCGGGGAAGAGCGTCTCGTGATCGGGCACCCACTGGAGCGAGGCGTTGGCGAAGATCACGTCGGCGGGCGCCTCCGGCCGCCACGCCGCGATGTCCGCGCGACGGAACTCGACGCCCGGCAGGCGCGCCCGCGCCGCCGCGAGCATCTCCTCCGACAGGTCGATCCCGAGCACGGCGGCATGGGGGAAGCGCTGGACGAGGAGCTCCGTCGAGTTGCCCGGCCCGCAGCCGAGATCGACGACCCGCGCGACCCCCGCCGTCGCCACGCGGGCGAGGAGGTCCGCCGCGGGACGGGTGCGCTCCGCCTCGAACTTGCCGTACTGCCCCGCGGACCAGTCCATTCCCTTCCCTCCCTCCAGAGCCGAGACGCGCGTGACGCGAATCGTGGTTTCCCATCGGTTAACGTCGCGGGCATAATCAAGTAATATCAGTCACTTGACTTGCGTCTCGCGCGCGAGACGGCGTGGTCTCGAGAGGTCCCTCGCCTGCCCCTCCGCGCACCAGCGGCCGCGATCCATCCGGTAGAGGACGTGCGTGCGGAGCGGGCTGCCCACGGGCAGGGCCGGATGCTCGAAGCGGCCGTCCGCCACCTCCTCCATGCCGAGACGGTGCATTACCGCCCGCGAGCGCAGGTTCGCGGGCACGGTGATCGCGACGATCTCCGCGACGCCGAGCGCGGCGAAGCCCCAGTCGAGCCAGGCGCCGGCCGCCTCGGTGGCGTAGCCCCTCCCCCAGTGGGCGCGGGCGAGGCGCCAGCCGACCTCGACGGCGCCGTCGAGGCGCGGCACCTCGGGCAACTGCATCCGCCCGAGCCCGACGAGCCCGACGAAGGCGCCGTCCGCCCGGCGCTCCGCCGCCGCGAAGCAGAACCCGGTCTCGACGCGCCGCGCCTCGATGCGCGCGACGAGCGCGTCGCTTTCCGCCCTGTCGAGGACGTCCGAGAAGTGGCGCATCACCTCGGGATCGGCGTTGAGCGCGGCGAAGGCGACGCGGTGGCGCGCGTCCAGCCGCCGGAGCCTGAGCCGTGGGGTCTCGATGCTCGCGGGCGCGATCATTCCGGAAGCCGCGCGAGGCGGGCGCGGGCCTCCTCGGCGTCGGCCGTCATCTGCCCGACGAGGGCGCCGATGTCGTCGAAGCGGAGCTCGGGCCGCTGCCAGGCGACGAGGGCGACCGAGAGCTCGGCGCCGTAGAGGTCGCCGGCGAAGTCGAAGAGGTGAACCTCGAGGTTCGGGCGGTTCTCGCCGAAGGTCGGGCGGACGCCGATCGAGGCGACGCCCCGGTAGCGCCCGCGGTGGCGGCCGGTCAGCACGTCGACGAGGACGGCATAGACCCCGAAGCGCGGCGGGTGCAGACCGGCGAGCGCGAGGTTCGCGGTCGGGAAGCCGAGCGCGTGCCCGCGCTTGTCGCCGTGGAGGACCGGCCCCTCGATCCGGTGCCAGTGCCCGAGGATGCGCGCCGCCTCGTCGGGGCGGCCGTCGGCGAGGGCGGTGCGGATCGCCGACGACGAGAAGTCGCCCCCCTCGTCGCAGACGAGCGGCGCGACGGTCACCCCGAAGCCGAGCTCGCGCCCGAGCGCGGCGAGGGTCGCGGTGTCCCCCGCCCTGCCCTTGCCGAAGCGGAAGTCCGCGCCGACGACCGCGTGGACGATGCCGAGGCCGCCGGCGAGGACGTCCGCGGCGAACGCCTCCGGCGACAGGCCGGCGAGGTCGGCGTCGAAGCGGAGCTCGTAGAGCCGCTCGACCCCGAGCTTCTCGAGGCGGTGCGTCCGCGCCTCGGCGGTCATCAGCCGGAAGGCCGGGGCCGCCGGCGCGAAGAAGGCGCGCGGGTGGGGCTCGAAGGTGACGACCCCGAAAGGTGCGCCGTGGCGCGCCGCCGCGGCGTGGGCGAGCGCGAGCACCGACTGATGCCCGAGGTGCACCCCGTCGAAATTGCCCATCGCCACCGCAGCGCCGCGGTCGTCGGGTGCGAGCCCGCGATAGTCCTGGATACGCTTCATGCTGCCTCGGAACGCTGGCGCTCCGCTATCGCCCAGCCGGGCGGCGCATTCAAGCGCGGTCGGAGGACGCCCCGCGTCCGGTCAGTCGAACTTGCGGCTCGGCGCGAGGACGAGCGCCTCGCCTTCGAGCACGACGAGATCCCCGACCCGGCAGCGGCAGTCGAGGGTGACCCGGCGGCGGCCGTGGTCGATCGCGGTCACCGAGACCGTCGCCTCGACCCGGTCGCCGGGGCGGACGGGGGCGCGGAACTTCAGGCTCTGGCCGAGATAGACCGTGCCGTGGCCGGGAAGCTGCTCGCCGATCACCGCCGAGATGAGCGCCGCGGTCAGCATCCCGTGGGCGATGCGGCCCTCGAAGATCGTGTCCCGGGCATAGGCGTCGTCGAGGTGGACCGGGTTGTGGTCGGAGGAGATCTCGGCGAAGGCGCGGATCTCGGCGTCGCCGATGGTCTTGGCCAGCGACCGCGACATCCCGATCTCGATCTCCTCGATGCAGACCGTGCCAACCGGCAGATTGTGCTCGCGGATGTCCAACATCGCCCTTCCCCGAATCGCCCCGCAGCGGATGCTGCGCTGCGGCAGGATAGGCGATCGACGACCGCCGCGCAACTTCGTTGCGCAACATTATACCAAAGTACAGGCCTCAGGGTGAAATTTCATGTCCGCCATCTCACCCGAGGTAGCCGATGGCATAGCGTGGCGCGAGGCGCGCGGCGGCGAGATACTGGGCGAGGAGGCCCGCGTCCGGCCCGCCCTCGGGCGTCGTCGCGGTCTCCTCCGCGGCGAGGCCGGCGGTGACGAAGAGCACGTCGAGGCCCTCGCCCATCGCCCCGGCGACGTCGGTCGCGATGCCGTCGCCGATGCAGAGGATCTCGTCGGGCTGGACGGCGATGCCCGTGGCGAGGAGCTTCTCGCGGGCGAGGGCGTAGATCGGCGGATGCGGCTTGCCGAAGTAGTAGCTGCGGCCGCCGGCGGCGGCGTAGGCCTCGGCGATGGCGCCGGCGCAGTAGATGCGGCGGTCGCCGACGTCGACGATCACGTCGGGGTTGGCGCAGAGGAGCTTCAGGCCCTTGGTCTTGCCGTAGAGGATCGTCGCCCGGTAGTCGTCCGGGGTCTCGATGCGGTCGTCGAAGAGGCCGGTGCAGACGATGCCCTCGGCCTCGTCGAGCGGCACGCGGGCGATGTCGAAGGGGCGGCCGGCCGCGTCCTCGAAGAAGACGAGGTCGCGCTCGGGGCCGATGTGGTGGACGCGGCGGCCGAACTGGCCGGCGACCATCGCCGCCTGCGCCGCGTCGCCCGAGGAGACGATGACATCGTAGCAGGCACGCGGCGCCCCGAGGCTCTCGAGCTGGCGGGCGACGGCGCCGGCCGGGCGCGGCGAGTTGGTGATGAGGACGACGGTGCCGCCGCGGGCGCGGAAGCGCGCGAGGGCGGCGGCGGCGGCGGGGAAGACGCGGACGCCGTCGTGCAGGCAGCCCCAGAGGTCGCAGTAGAGCACCCGATAGCCCGGGTCGATGTCGTCGAGCGATCGGATGGTCTCGGTCATGGGGCTCCTCGGGGTCGGGCGTCGCGCGGGCGGAGGCTGCGGGAGCCTCCGGCGGGAGTATTTCGGGTCAAGAAGAAGCGGCGGGCGGGACCGCCGTCAGGCGAAGAGCTCGTGGCAGGTCTCGAGCGCGTCGACGAGGGCGTCGACCTCGGCCGGGGTGTTGTAGAGGCCGAAGGAGGCCCGGCAGGTCGCGGTGAGGCCGAGGCGGGTCATCAGCGGCTGGGCGCAGTGGTGGCCGGCGCGCACGGCGACGCCCTTGCGGTCGACGACGGTCGAGATGTCGTGCGGGTGCGCGGCGCCGTCGAGGGTGAAGGAGAAGATCGCCCCCTTCCCCGGCGCCGTCCCCTGGAGGTTCAGCCAGTTGAGGCCGGAGAGGCGCGCGGCGGCGTAGTCGCGCAAGGACGCCTCGTGGGCGGCGATGGCGCCGAGGCCGAGGCCGGTCATGTAGTCGAGCGCCACCCCGAGGCCGATCGTCGAGACGATCGCGGGGGTGCCGGCCTCGAAGCGCAGCGGCGGGTCGGCGTAGAGGATGCCGTCCTCGCGGACCTCGCGGATCATGTCGCCGCCGCCGAGGAACGGGCGCATCCGCTCGAGGTGCTCGCGCCTGGCGTAGAGCGCGCCCGACCCGGTCGGCCCGTAGAGCTTGTGACCGGTGATCGCGTAGAAGTCGACGTCGAGGTCGCGGACGTCGACCGGCATGTGGACGGCGGCCTGGGAGCCGTCGACCAGCACCGGCACGCCCAGCGCGTGGGCGCCGGCGGCGATCGCCTTGACGTCGACGACGGTGCCGAGGACGTTCGACATGTGGGTGACGGCGACGAGCTTCGTCCGCGGGCCGATGGCGGCGAGGACGCGCTCGGGGTCGAGGCTGCCGTCGGGCTCGATGTCGACCCACTTGAGGACGACGCCCTGCCGCTCGCGGAGGAAGTGCCACGGCACGATGTTGGCGTGGTGCTCCATCACCGAGAGGACGATCTCGTCGCCGGCCTCGAGGCGCGGCGCGGCCCAGGCGTAGCTGACGAGGTTGATCGCCATCGTCGAGCCGGTGGTGAAGACGATCTCCTCCTCCTCGGCGGCGCCGAGGAAGGACTGGACGATGCGCCGGGTCGCCTCGTACTTCTCGGTCGCGATCGAGGAGAGATAGTGGAGGCCGCGGTGGACGTTGGCGTAGTCGTGCGCATAGGCCTCGGTGATCGCGTCGATCACCGCCTGCGGCTTCTGCGCCGAGGCGCCGTTGTCGAGGTAGACGAGCGGGCGGCCGTGGACCTCGCGGGAGAGGATCGGGAAGTCGCGGCGGACGGCATCGATGTCGTACATCAGGCACCTCCCTGCGGGACGAAGCCGAGGATCGCCGCGATCATCGCGGTGCCGAAGAACAGCACGATCGTGGTGAGGACGATGACGGCGAGGACGATGAACGGGTTCTGGAAGCCGTGGAGCTCGGCGACGAAGTTCGCGAACGCCCAGAGCGCCCAGAAGATCGTCGCGATGGCGAGGATCGTCGCGACCGGCGGCACCACGGCGAGGGCGACGAGCTGCGCCGCCTGGACCAGCACCATCACCGCGTTCAGCCAGACGACGATCGCGAGGGCGCCGTCGAGCGTGCCGGTGCCGCCGAAGAGCCGCCCGAGGCGCACGGTGAGGAAGACCGCGATCGCCATCACCGCGAGCTGGGCGACGACGCCGAGCAGCGGGTGGTGGATGACCGCCGTCGAGACGACGTCGAGCGCCCCCGGGCTCATCGTCAGCGCGAGATAGCCGAGGACGACCCCGACGACGGCGACGAGGACCGCCGCCTCGAGCAGGTGCGCGGCGGGCACGCCGGCGTCGAGGACGCGGCGGGCGGCGGCGCGCGGCCGCTTCAGGCTGTCGATGAGAAGCTCGCCCCACATGCGTCCGATCCTCAAGCGCCCGCGACGAGCCCGAAGAGGCCCGCGACGGCGGCGAAGGCCGCCGCGACCACGGCGGCGACGGTGCCGGTGGCGGCGAAGCCTTCGGCCTCGGCGAGGCTCGCGGCGAAGAACCAGACCCACCCGGCGAGGACCGCATAGCCCAACGGGGCGAGCCAAGGCAACAGCGGCGGGGCGGCGATCTCGACGATCGCCCCGAGGAGCGCGAGCGCGAGGGCGAGCGGGGCGGCGAGGAGCAGCGACCAGAACGTCGCCGCGCGGGCGGCGAGGAAGCCCCCGCGCGCCCCGAAGCCGCGGGCGGCGAGGTGGACGAGGACGGCGAGCCCGTAGGCGAGGAGCGGCGCGAGGGCGAGCCAGGCGAAGAGGTGGGCGGAGACCGCGCCCGCGACGGCGTCGTCGATGCCGAGCCCACGGGCCTCGCGCACCGCGTTCGGCAGGCTGGCGACGAAGAACACCCCGCAGGCGACCATCAGGTGGACGAGCGCCCTGCCCTCGTTCAGGCCGCGCGCGACCTCGGCCGCCATCGCGGCGCGGGGCGCGCGCCAGCCGCGGCCGATGGCGTCGACGAGGCCCCCGCGCATCGCGCCCTCACCCCCTGCGGCGGGCGAGCCAGCCGGCGAGCCGCGCGCGCATGACGTCGGCCACCGCGGCGTCCTCGATCTCGGCGATCGCCTCGTCGACGAAGGCGAGGACGAGGAGCTCCTCCGCCGTCCGCCGCGGGATGCCGCGCGAGGTGAGATAGAAGAGCGCGGTCTCGTCGACGGCGCCCGCGGTCGAGCCATGGGAGCACTTGACGTCGTCGGCGTAGATCTCGAGCTCGGGCTTGGCGAGAAACTGCGAGCTCTCGTCGAGGAGCAGGCCCTGGCTGATCTGGTAGCCGTCGGTCTTCTGGGCGACCGGGTGGACGAGGATCTTCCCCTGGAAGACGCCGGTCGCGCCGTGGCGGAGCACCTTCTTGAACACCTGGCGGCTCTCGCAGCCCGGGGCGCCGTGGGTGATGAAGACCGTGTCGTCGTGGAGGAACGCCGCGCCGTCACCGACGCAGGCGCCGGCGACGTGGGTGACCGCGTCGGGCCCGGTCATCTCGACGACCGACTCGTTGCGGGTGAGCCGGCCGTTGACGGTGAGGGTGAACGACTTGAAGGTCGCGCGCGCCCCGAGGCGGGCGAAGCTCGCGGTGAAGGCGCGGCGGTCGTGGTCGCGGCCCTGGGCGCGGACGTGATGGAAGCCCGCGTCGTCGCCGACCTCGACCTCCATCACCTTGTTGATCCGCGCCGCGCCGGGGCCGTTCTCGAGCAGCGTCAGGTCGGCGCCGGGGTCGAGCCGGATCAGGTGGCGGACCATCGCGTCGGCGTCCTCGCGCTCGCGCTCGTAGACGAAGCTCACGGCCTTGGCCGCGCGTCCGGTGACCCGGATGGCGAAGCCCTCCGTCGCCCGCGCGGTGCTGAGCGCGGCGAGCGGCCGCTCGACCGGGACCTGGCCGTTGGCCTCGAGGGTGCCGAAGAGCTCGCGCGCCCAGTGGATGTCGGTCGCGAGCACGTCGGCGAGCGGGGTGATCTCGACGCCGTCGAGCTCGGGCGCGTCGGACTTCTCCGGCGCGAAGACCCCGTCGACGAAGACGAGGCGGACGCGCTCGATCGCCGCGTAGATCGGCGCCTCGTCGGGCACGCGCACCGCGGCCGGCACCGCCGGCTGGACCGTCAGCGTCGCCGGGTCGGTGTAGCGGAAGTACTCGTCGCGGCGCACCGGCGCGCCGCGCTCGGCGAGACGCCGCGCGGCGGCGGCGCGCACCGCGACCGCCCAGCCGGCCTCGCCGCGGGGCTCGGGGTAGGCCGCGAGCAGCGCCCGGGCGCCGTCGAGCTTGAGGGGAGCGGGAACTGCCATGACCTCCGCCCTCACGCGACCGACGCGAGGATGCCGGCGTAGCCGTTGGTCTCGACCTCGAGCGCGAGCTCGGGGCCGCCCGAGGCGGCGATGCGGCCGTCGGCCATGATGTGGACGACGTCGGGGACGATGTGATCGAGCAGGCGCTGGTAGTGGGTGATGACGAGGAACGCCCGGTCGGGGGCGCGCAGCGCGTTCACCCCGTCGGCGACGAGCTTCATCGCGTCGACGTCGAGGCCCGAGTCGGTCTCGTCGAGGATGCACATCCGCGGCTCCAGCACCGCCATCTGGAGGATCTCGTTGCGCTTCTTCTCGCCGCCGGAGAAGCCGACGTTGACCGGCCGCTTGAGCATGTCGGCGTCGATGGCGAGCGCCTTCGCCTTCTCGCGGACGAGCTTGAGGAACTCCGCGGCGTTGAGCTCGGCCTCGCCGCGGGCCTTGCGCTGGGCGTTGAGGGCGGTGCGCAGGAAGATCATGTTCGAGACCCCGGGGATCTCGACGGGGTACTGGAAGGCGAGGAAGAGCCCCGCCGCGGCGCGCTCCTCGGGCTCGAGCGCGAGCAGGTCGTCGCCGTCGAGGGTGGCGGTGCCGTCGGTCACCTGGTAGCCGTCGCGCCCGGAGAGCACGTAGGAGAGCGTCGACTTGCCCGAGCCGTTCGGGCCCATGATCGCGTGGACCTTCCCGGCGGGGACCTCGAGGTCGACGCCCTTGAGGATCGCCTTGTCCTCCTCCTCGAGGCGCACGTGCAGGTTCTCGATCTTCAGCATGTCCTGTCCTTCTCGGCCGGCCGGCGGTCCGGCGGCCACTCTTCGTGTTGCGGGTCCGGGGCCGCTCAGGCGCCGGCGTGATCCTCGGCTGCGGTCCGTGCCCGCCAACCGGCGTTCCACAGCGTCGCCGGAGCGGCGAGCACGAGGAACAGCGCGATCATGGCGAGCGGCGGCCACCAGGCCATCGAGCTGACGACGAGCGTCAGGGCGAGGGCGAAGGAGGCCATCACCAGCGCCGCGATGACGAGGTCCTCGGGCGACTGGCGGAGGCCGCCGGCGATGTCGGCGGCGAGGTGCGCGCGGATGTCGGACCAGTCCATCAGCGGCGCGCCTTCACCTTGGCCGGCCGCGGCCTCGGGCGCGCGGCCAGCATGGCGATTGCCGCGAGCGCGGCGGCGGCGAGAACGAGCCCGATCATCCGACGCTCCCTTCGAGGCTGATGGCGACGAGCTTCTGGGCCTCGATCGCGAACTCCATCGGCAGCGCCTGCAAGACCTCGCGGCAGAAGCCGTTGATGACGAGCGCCACCGCCTCCTCCTCGTCCATGCCGCGCTGGCGGCAGTAGAACAGCTGGTCCTCGTCGACCTTCGAGGTCGTCGCCTCGTGCTCGACCCGGGAGGAGTTGTTCTTGCACTCGATGTAGGGAACCGTGTGCGCCCCGCACTGGTCGCCGATCAGCAGGCTGTCGCACTGGGTGTAGTTGCGGC
>CAZEGY010000062.1:8754-12994 GCA_964511815.1 uncultured Rhodovulum sp. | reverse complement strand
CACGGGCATGCGCACGGGCACGCGCACGTCGCGCGGGACGCGGCGAGCGCGCGGGCGATCGGGATCGCGGCGGTCCTGACCGGCGGCTTCATGGTGGTCGAGGTCGTGGGCGGGATCGTCTCGGGCTCGCTCGCGCTCATCGCCGACGCCGGGCACATGCTGACCGACTTCGCGGCGCTCGCCATGGCGTGGCTCGCCTTCCGCGTGGCGCGGCGGCCGGCGGACGCGGCGCGGACCTACGGCTTCGACCGGCTGTCGGTGATGGCGGCCTTCGTCAACGGGCTGGCGCTCTTCGTCGTCGCCGCCTGGATCGTCGTCGAGGCGATCGGCCGGCTGCGCGATCCCCATCCGATCGAGGGCTGGGTGATGTTCGCGGTGGCGACCGCGGGGCTCGTCGTCAACCTGCTCTCCTTCTGGGTGCTGTCGCGCGGCGACCGCGGCAACCTCAACCTGCGCGGCGCGCTTCTCCACGTCCTCGGCGACCTGCTCGGGTCGGCCGGGGCCATCGTCGCGGCGCTCGTCATCCTCGCCACCGGCTGGACGCCCGCCGACCCGATCCTGTCGGTGATCGTCTCGGTCCTCATCCTGCGCGCCGGCTGGCGGGTGGTGCGCGAGAGCGCCCACATCCTGCTCGAAGGCACGCCCGAGGGCTTCGACGCCAGCGCGGTGACCGTCGAGCTCGCCGCGGTTCCGGGCGTCGTCGCGGTCCGCCACCTCCACGCCTGGTCGATCAACGAGACCCGCCCGATGGTGACGCTCGAGGCCGTCGTCGCCCGCGACGCCGATCCCGACGCCACCCGCGTCGCGATCAAGGCGCGGCTCGCCGAGCTCGGCTTCGACCACGCGACGGTCGAGACCTGCGCCGAAGGGGGCACCGGGACGGGCGCCGGGACCGGCTCCGAAACGCGCACCGAAGCGGGCTTTTGCATCTCCCCATAGCGCCGCCGTCCATCCGGGGGTTATGCTCGCCACACGCGCGCTCCCGAGAGCGCGTGCCGGCCGTCGGCGGAAACCGACGGATGCAAGGGGGAAAAGGGATGGTAAGCCAGTCCAACCTCGACATGGCGGCGGGCGCGAAGCCGCTGCCCTGGACGAAGCACGACACGAAGTGGGTGCTCGGCCTCTTCGGAACCGCGGTCGGCGCCGGCATCCTGTTCCTGCCGATCAACGCCGGGATCGGCGGCATCTGGCCGCTGATCATCATGACCGTGCTGATCGGCCCGATGACCTACCTGTCGCACCGGGGACTGGCGCGCTTCGTCTGCTCGTCCTCGATCCCGGGGTCCGACATCACCCAGGTGGTGGTCGAGCATTTCGGCGCCCACGCCGGCAAGGCGATCACGCTTCTCTACTTTCTCGCGATCTATCCGATCGTGCTGATCTACGGCGTCGGCATCACCAACACCATCGACAGCTTCATGGTCAACCAGCTCGGCATGGCCCCGGTGCCGCGCTGGCTGCTGTCGCTGGTGCTGGTCGCCGGGATGATGGCGGTGATGATCGCCGGGCAGGAGGTGATGCTGCGGGTGACCGAGTGGCTGGTCTATCCGCTCGCGGCGATCCTCGTGCTCCTGTCGCTCTACCTGATCCCGAGCTGGAAGCTCTCCGGCGTGATGCAGGCCTCCTCGCCCGGCAGCATGCTCACGACGATCTGGCTGACGATCCCGGTCCTCGTCTTCTCCTTCAACCACTCGCCGGCGATCTCGCAGTTCGCGGTCTCGCTGAAGCGCGACTACGGGGCCGATGCGTCGCGAAAGGCCGACGTCATCCTGCGCAATACCGCGATCATGCTCGTCGGCTTCGTGATGCTGTTCGTGTTCTCCTGCGTGCTCTCCCTCGGGCCGGAGCAGCTCGCCGAGGCGCGGGAACAGAACCTTCCGGTCCTGTCCTACCTCGCCAACGTGCACGGAAGTCCGTTCATCGCCTATTTCGGGCCGATCATCGCCTTCCTCGCGATCGTGTCGTCCTTCTTCGGCCACTACCTGGGCGCGACCGAGGGCCTGCACGGCATCGTGCGTGGGCAGTTCGACCCCGACGCGCGCAAGATCGGCGATCCGGCGCTGATCAAGGCCATCGCGGTCTTCATGTTCCTGACGACCTGGGGCGTCGCGATCCTCAACCCGAGCATCCTCGGCCTCATCGAGGCCCTCGCCGGTCCGGTGATCGCCGCGATCCTCTACCTCATGCCGATGTACGCGATCCACAAGGTGCCGGCGCTGGCGCCGTATCGCGGCCAGCTCAGCAACGTGTTCGTCACCGTCATGGGCCTCGTCGCCATGTCCGGCATCCTCTACAGCATCTTCGGCTGAACGGCGCGCGGACCGCGGGCCGGGGGCGCTTCCCCGGCCCGCCAAGGGCCGGGGGGCGGCCGAGGTTGCCCTTCCTCCCGGTGCGCCATATCTACCGGGCTCCCAGCCATCCAGGGCCGCAAGATGCCGATCAAGATCCCCGAGACCCTTCCCGCCTTCGACGTGCTCCGGCACGAGGGCGTGATGGTCATGTCGGAGGAGACGGCGCGGCGGCAGGACATCCGCCCGCTGCAGATCGGCCTCGTCAACCTGATGCCGAAGAAGGTGCAGACCGAGACGCAGTTCGCCCGCGTCATCGGCGCGACGCCGCTGCAGATCGAGCTGACGCTGATCCGCATGAGCGAGCACCAGTCGAAGACCACCTCCGCCGCGCACCTCGAGGCTTTCTACCAGCCGTTCCGCGAGGCGCGCGAGCGGCGCTTCGACGGGCTGATCATCACCGGGGCGCCGATCGAGCACCTCGAGTTCGAGGCGGTGAGCTACTGGGACGAGCTGCGCGAGCTCTTCGACTGGA
Organism: uncultured Rhodovulum sp.; assembly: GCA_964511815.1. Classification (GTDB taxonomy): domain Bacteria; phylum Pseudomonadota; class Alphaproteobacteria; order Rhodobacterales; family Rhodobacteraceae; genus Amaricoccus. The sequence continues at coordinate 10,171 of CAZEGY010000062.1, read as the reverse complement.
CCCAGACCCACGTCCATTCGACGATGGCGGTGTGCTGGGGCGGCATGGCGATGCTCCACCATTTCCACGGCGTGCCGAAGCACATGCTGCCGGCCAAGGCCTTCGGCTGCTTCCGCCACTTCGCGGTGGTGCCGTCGTCGCCGCTGCTCCAGGGCTTCTCGGACAACCTCCTCGTGCCGGTCAGCCGCTGGACCGAGATCCGCGTCGAGGACGTCGAGCTCGCGCCGGGGTTGCGCGTGGTGCTGCACTCCGACGAGGTTGGCCCCTGCCTGATCGAGGACCGCGGCCACCGGGCGCACTACATGTTCAACCACCTCGAGTACGACTCGACGACGCTGAAGGAGGAGTACGACCGGGACGTGGCGGCGGGCGGGCCGATCACCGCGCCGATGAACTACTTCCCCGACGACGACCCCGCCGCGGTGCCCGAGAACCGCTGGCGCAGCCACGGGCATCTCCTCTACGGTAACTGGGTGAACCAGATCTACCAGACCACCCCGTATGAGCTCGCCGCCATCGGGGCCTGACCGGCGCCGCGGCGCGCGCGCCCGCCCGGCCCCCGACGGCGCCTTCGTCAGCGCCGGCGGCGTGCCGGTCCACTACCGCCGCTTCGGGAAGGGCGCGCCGGTCGTGCTCCTCCACGGGGCGGGCGGCAACCTCCGCGACCTGACGCTGGCGCTCGGACCGGCGTTCGCCGAGAGCCACGAGGTCATCGCGCTCGACCGGCCGGGGCTCGGGTTCTCGGGCCGCACCCGCCGCGCCCGGCGGCTCGCCGGGCAGGCGGAGCTCCTCGCCGAGGCGCTCGCCGCGCTCGGGATCGGGCGGGCGACCCTCGTCGGGCACAGCTACGGCGGCGCGCTCGCCCTCGCGTGGGCGCTGGCGCTGCCCGAGACCGTGGCCGGGCTCCTCGTCATCGGCGCGCCGAGCCAGCCGCGCGGACGGATCGGGCTGATGAACGGGCTCCTCGCCAGCCACCTGACCGGCCCGATCGTCGCGCGGCAGGTGCCCGAGCGCATCGCCGACCGGCTGGTCGGCAACGCCCTCGTGCGCATCTTCTCGCCGCAGCCGGTGCCGGCGGGCTATCTCGCCCACGTCCGGCCCGAGCTCGTGCTCAACCCGGCGGTCCTGCGGGCGAACGCGCTCCAGCTCCGGGCGCTCAAGGCCGGGTTGCGCGCGATGGCGCCGCGCTACGGCGAGATCGCGGTGCCGACGGAGATCGTCCACGGCACCGCCGACGCGATCGTCCCCTTCGACATCCACGCCCTGCCCCTCGCCCGCCAGATCCCCGGGGCGAACCTGACCCGGCTCGACGGCGTCGGGCACATGCCCCAGCACGCCGCGCCCGGGGAGATCGTCGCGGCGCTCGGGCGGCTGACGGGGCGGTGACGGCGGTCAGTCGGCCGGGCGCTCCGGCTCG
>CAZEGY010000062.1:0-8654 GCA_964511815.1 uncultured Rhodovulum sp. | reverse complement strand
CTCGGGCGGCTGACGGGGCGGTGACGGCGGTCAGTCGGCCGGGCGCTCCGGCTCGTCCGGCTCCTCGGGGCGCTTCTCCTCCGGCTCCTGGCCCTCGGGGGCGATCCGGCTCGACAGCCACTGGAACCCACCGCGTGGTTCCGCCGCGACCGCTCGCCGGGTCCGGCGACGGAGGAGACCACGACGCCCGGGAGGGGGAAGATCTCTGCGGCGGGAATGTCGCGGCGGCCGAAGGAATTCACCACCCTCCGACGTGCCGCTTGCGTTGGGGGCGCGGGCGGCAGAGGCTGGGGAGAACACAAGCGCCGAGCCCATGCCCTTTCCGTCGATACGGCCCCCGCTGCCCTTCCGGCGGTATCTCGCGAACCGCCTCGTCAGGGCCGCGCACGACCCCGACCGCAGCGAGCGGATGTCGCTCGCCGAGCTCGTCGCCTCGCTCGGCGAGCGCTCGCTCGGCTGGGCGCTCGTCGTCTTCGCGCTCGTCAACCTGCTGCCGCTGCCGATCGGGAGCGACACGATCACCGCGATCCCGGTTCTGATCGTCACCGCCCAGATCGCCCTCGGCTACGACGAGCTGCGCCTGCCGGGCTTCATCGCCCGCCGGCGGATCGGGCGGAAGCACTTCCAGAAGCTCGCCCTCCGCCTCGGCACCCTGTTCCGGCCGGTCGAGCGGGTGCTGAAGCCCCGCCTCGCCTGGCTGTTCGAGCCGCCGGGAGAGCGCCTTTTCGGCGGCTGGCTCTTCGTCGTCGCGCTCGCGCTCGCCGTGCCCATTCCCCTGACCGGCTACGTTCCGGCCGTCGCCATCGCCCTCGCCGGCATCGGCCTGATCGAGCGCGACGGCATCGTCGCGCTCGCCGGCGCCGTGCTCGGGCTCGTCGGGATCGGGATCACCGTCACGGCGGCGACGATGGTCGTCGCCGGGGCCGAGGCGCTCGTGCGCTGAGGCTACCGCCCGGTGAAGCGCGGGGCGCGCCGCTCCTTCTGCGCGGCGAGGCCCTCGGCGTGGTCGTCCGAGGCGAAGCACGCGGCGATGCGCGCCTTCGCCGCGTCCGCGTCGAGCGACCCGCGCGAGAGCTCGACGATCGTGCGCTTCATGCCGCGGACGGCGAGCGGCGCGAGGCCGGCGACGGTCTCCGCGATCTCCGTCGCCTTGGCGTCGAGCGCGTCCGGCGCGACGAGGTGGTCGAGAAAGCCGAGGGCGTGGAGCGCCTCGGCGTCGAAGGTCTCGGCGAGGAGGAACATCCGCCGCGCCGCCTGCGCGCCGAGGCGGTCGATGGCGCGACGGATGCCGGCGGGCTCGTAGTGGATGCCGAGCCGTGCCGGCGGCGCGAAGGCCCGCATCCCGGTGACGCCGACCCGGAAGTCGCAGGCGAGGGCGATCTCGACGCCGCCGCCGTAGGCGCCGCCGTTGAGGGCGGCGACGGTCGGGACGGGGAACTCCTCGATCGCGTCGCAGAGCCGGGTCAGCGGGTTGTCGGACCAGCCGCCGGCGCCGACGTCGCCGAGCGCCGCGCCGGCGCAGAAGCTCCGGCCGCGGCCGGTGACGACCACGGCGCGGAGCCCGTCCTCGCCCGCCCAGCCGTCGAGAACGGCGAGGAAACGCTCCATCGCGGCGCGGTCGAGGGCGTTGTGGGCCTCGGGGCGGTCGAGGGCGATACGGCCGATGGCGCCGTCGAGCCGGGCGTCGATCATCCCGCCCACGCTACCGGCTGATCCCGCCCTGCAACGTCGGGACGTCGAGGGGGACGAAGCCGTAGTGGCGGAGCCAGCGGAGGTCGGAATCGAAGAACGAGCGCAGGTCGGGGATGCCGTACTTGAGCATGGCGAGGCGGTCGATGCCCATGCCGAAGGCGAAGCCCTGCCACGCCTCGGGATCGACGCCGGCCGCCGCCAGCACCTTCGGGTGGACCATGCCGCTCCCGAGGATCTCGAGCCAGTCGTCGCCCTCGCCGATGCGGAGCTGGCCGCCGGCCCACGAGCAGCGGATGTCGACCTCGGCCGACGGCTCGGTGAAGGGGAAGTGCGACGCGCGGAACTTGAGCTCGACCCCGTCGACCTCGAAGAAGGCCCGGCAGAACTCCTCGAGCACCCACTTGAGGTTCGCCATCGAGACGTCGCGGTCGATGCAGAGCCCCTCGACCTGGTGGAACATCGGGGTGTGGGTCTGGTCGTAGTCGGCGCGGTAGACCCGGCCCGGGGCGATGACGCGCAGCGGCGCGCCCTGCTTCTCCATCGCGCGGATCTGCACCGGCGAGGTGTGGGTGCGCAGCACGTGGGGCGGGCGGTTGTCGCCGCCGGCGCGGGCCATGTAGAAGGTGTCGTGGTCCTGGCGCGCCGGATGCTCGGCCGGGATGTTGAGCGCGTCGAAGTTGTACCAGTCGCTCTCGATCTGCGGTCCCTCGGCGACGGCGAAGCCGAGGTCGGCGAAGATCGCGGTGATCTCCTCGGTCACCTGGCTGACCGGGTGGATCGTGCCCTGCGCCAGCGCGCGCGGCGGCAGGGTGATGTCGGCCCACTCGCCGGCGACGCGGGCGTCGAGGGCGGCGTCGGCGAGGCGGGCGCGGGCTTGCGTGAGGGCCTCGGTCAGGTCGCCCTTGAGCGCGTTCAGCGCCGGGCCGGCGGTCTGGCGCTCCTCGGGCGTCATCGCGCCGAGGCCGCGCATCAGGCCCGAGACCTCGCCCTTCTTGCCGAGGGCGGCGAGGCGCACCTCCTCGAGCGCGGCCTCGTCGCCGGCCGCGGCGATCGCGGCGAGATACTTGTCCTTGAGGCCGGTGATCGCGTCCATCTCTTCCTCCGTGGCGAGGGCACGCCTAGCCGCCGGGCCGGCGGGTTTCAAGCCTCGCCTCACGCCATCGGCAGGAGCAGCGTGGCGATGCCGAAGTAGATGAGGACGCCGGTCACGTCGCAGAGCGAGGTGACGAGCGGGCCGGAGGCGGTCGCCGGGTCGAGGCCGGCGCGCTGGAGGAGGAAGGGCAGCGTCAGGCCGAGAAGCGAGCCGATGAGGACGATGAGCGTCATCGAGATCGCGACGACGGCGAGGACCGCGACGTCGGCGCGCAGAAGCCCGGCGATGCCGATCGCGATCGCCATCGTCAGGCCGAGGGCGACGGCGACCGCCACCTCGCGCGCCATCATCCGCCCGTAGTCGGCGGGGCGGACGTCGCCGGTGGCGAGCGCGCGCACGGTCAGCGTCGCCGACTGGGCGCCGGCGTTGCCGCCCGAGCCGATGAGGAGCGGCAGGAAGAAGAGCAGCGACATGTGCGCGGCGATGGTGTCCTCGAAGGCGGCGAGGCCGGCGCCCGAGAACATCGAGCCGAGGACGAGGAGGACGAGCCAGCCGACGCGGGCGCGGTAGAGGATGGTCAGCGGGGTGTCGAGCACGTCGGCGTCGAGCACGCCGACGCTCGCGCCCCGGAGCGCGTCCTCGGTCGCCTCCTCCTCGACGACGTCGAGGGCGTCGTCGTGGGTGACGATGCCGACCATGCGCCCGTCGTCGTCGACCACAGGCAGCACCAGCAGGTCGTAGCGGCTGATGATCTGTGCCGCCTCCTCCTGGTCGGCGTCGGCGCGGACGGTGACCGGGTCGCGGTCCATGATCTCCGCGACGCGGGCCTTCTTGCCGGCGAGCAGCAGGTCGCGGAGCGAGACGACGCCGAGGAGGCGGTAGTCGCCGGCGGCGACGAGGGCGGTGTAGACCGTCTCGCTCTCGACCGCCTGGCGACGCAGGGCCTCGAGCGCCTCGGGCGCGGTCATCTGCGGCCAGAGGAAGGCGTAGTCCGAGGTCATGATCGCGCCGACGGTGCCCTCGGGCCATGCCGCGAGGCGGGCGAGATCGTCGCGCTCGGCCTGGGCGAGCACCCCGAGAAGCGCCTCCTGCCCCTTGGCGTTCAGCGCGCGGTAGAGGTCGGCGCGCTCGTCGTGGCTCATCGCCCCGACGATGGCGGCCCGCTCGTTGCGGTCGAGCGCGGCGCCGAGGCGGGCCTGGGCCTTGCGGCGGAGATAGCCGAAGACCTGGGCCTGGCGCGGCACGTCGAGGGCACGGAGGGCGGCGAGGCCGCGCTCGGTCGGCAGCCGCTCGAGCGCGGTCGCGACGTCGGCGGCCTGGCGCCCGGCGAGCACGGCGGCCGGATCGGCGCCGGGGCGGGCGAGGGCCGCGACGATCTCCTCGGCCGGGGTCCCCGGCGCCTCGACTTCCGCTTCGCTCACCATCGCCGACTCACTCCGCGCGCCGTCCTGTCGCGGCGCGACAAGACACCGGCCCGGGGGAAAGGCCAAGCGCCCGCGTCCCGATGTCCGCCGACGCCGGGCATGAACCGGATCCCGTCCTTGCGTTCCGGAGCACTGTCGGCGAACATCGGCGCACAACTTCCAGTGCAGGAGCGGCCGCGATGACATCAGAGGCTCGATCCGGCGGCATGTGGAATGTCGTCTTCACCGTTTCGATGGCATTCTGCCTTGCGATCGGTGCCTGGGGCCTCGTCGATCCCGACAGCATGACCGGCACGATGCTCGGTTTCACCAACTATCTGCTGAACGGTGCCGCCTGGTACTGGCTGCTGATCTGCTCCGGCTTCCTGGTGCTCAGCGCCTACCTCGCCTTCGGCCCCTACGGCAAGATCCGCCTCGGGCGCGACAACGAGGAGCCGGAGTTCTCGACCCCGTCGTGGATCGCCATGCTCTTCGCCGGCGGCATGGGCTCGGGGCTGATGTTCTGGGGCGTCGCCGAGCCGGTCTACCATTTCACCGCCCCCCCGGGCATGACGGGCGGCACCGCGCTCGCCGCCCGGGAGGCGATGGTCATCACCAACCTGCACTGGGGGCTGCACGCCTGGTCGATCTACGGGGTCTGCGGGATGGTGATCGCCTACTTCACCTTCCGCCGCGGCGAGAAGTCGATGATCTCGACGCCGATCCTCGCGCTGTTCAAGGGGCCGGCGGGCAAGCCGGTCGGGCAGCTCGCCGACATCCTCGGCGTGCTCGCCGTGGTCTTCGGGCTCGCCGGGTCGCTGGCGATGGGCACGCTCGCGGTGCGCTCGGGGATGACGCTCGCCTACGGCACGCCGGAGACGGTGAGCGTCTCGGTGTGGATCCTCGTCGCGCTCTACGTCTGCTACATGCTGTCGGCCACCACCGGCGTCGACAAGGGCATCAAGATCCTGTCGAACATCAACATGATCCTCGCCATCGCGCTGATGGTCATGGTGCTGTTCGCGGGTCCGACCGCCTTCATCTTCGAGACCTTCCTCAACACCATCGGCGACTATTTCACCCGGGTGATCCAGCTCTCGTTCCGCATGTTCCCCTACGAGGGGCTGACCGACTGGATGACCGGCTGGACGCTGACCTACCTGATCTGGTGGATCGCCTGGGGGCCGTTCGTCGGCATCTTCGTCGCGCGCATCTCGCGCGGCCGGACGATCCGCGAGTTCTGCTTCGGCGTCATCGTCATTCCGACGCTGTTCTCGATCCTGTGGTTCGCGGTGTTCGGCGGCGCGGGCATCTACATCGAGCTCTTCGCCGGCGGCGGTCTCGCCGACGTGGTGTTCGAGGACGTCTCCAAGGCGCTCTTCACCTTCTTCGACTTCTTCCCCGGAACCCCGGTCCTCAACACGCTCGCCGTCCTCCTGGTGTTCATCTTCCTCGTCACGTCGGCGGACTCGGGCACCTTCGTGCTGGCGATGATGACCTCGGACGGCGCGCTCAATCCGCCGCTCCTCCAGAAGCTGATCTGGGGCACGCTGATCGCCGCGATCACCGTCGCGACGGTGTTCACCGAGTCGGTCCCGGTCGCCAAGGCGATGGCCATCGCCGGGGCGCTGCCGTTCTCGGTGATCCTGCTGCTCCAGGTGGTCGGGTTCATGCGCGAGATCCGCAAGGAGCGCACCGACCGGGCGAAGCCGATCGAGGCGCGGGGCACGGCCATCGGCCAGGCCAGGGACCTGCCGGGGGACGCGACATGACCATGCCCCGCACCATGTCCCGCACCATGTTCCGGCCGGTCGCCCTCCTCGCCGCCCTCTGCCTGCTGCTCGCCGGGTGCGACGACCGGAACACCGTCACCGTCGGAGCCAAGAACTTCGGCGAGAGCGACGTGCTCGCCCACATGTTCGCGATGCTCGCCGAGGAGCAGGGCCTCCGTGTCGTCGGACCGGTCGAGTACCCCACCACCCAGTCGGTCCTCGAGGCGCTCAAGCGCGGCGACGTCGACATCTACCCCGACTACAACGGCACCGGGCTGGTGATGATCGGCCAGAACCCGATGGCCGACGGCGACGCCGCCACCGCGCGCGTGCAGGAGCTCTACGAGCCGCTGGGGCTGACCTGGCTGCCGCGGCTCGGCTTCGCCAACAACTACGGGCTGGCGATGCGCGCCGACCGCGCCGAGGAGCTCGGGATCGCCAGCATCTCCGACCTCGCCCGCCGGGCGGGCGCGCTCACCCTCGGGCTCGAGGCGGACTTCCAGGTCCGGCCGCTCGACGGGTTGCAGCCGCTGACCGGCCGCTACGGCATGGCGTTCGGCGGCCTCGACGTGGTGCCGCTCGACGAGCGCGCGCGGGTCTACGACAAGCTGATCGACGGCGAGGTCGACGTCGGCGAGGTCTACACCACCGACGGGCAGATCGCCGACTACGGGATGGTGGTCCTCGACGACGATCTCGGCTTCTTCCCGGTCTACGAGGCGGCGCCGCTCGCCCGGACCGACGTCCTCGCCGAGAACCCGTCGCTCCGCGCCGCGATCGAGGCGCTGGCGGGCAGGATCGACGCCGCGACGATGCGGGCGCTCAACAGCAGCGTCGAGATCGACGGCCGCCCGGCGGAGGTCGTGGCGCGGGCCGCCCTCGTCGAGATGGGGCTGGTCGAGGGCGGGGTGATCGTCCACGAGACCCCGCTCGTCGTCGCGGCATCGCCGTCGCTGACCGCGACCGAGCTCGGCAGCACTGCGCTGCGGGCGGCCCGGCGTGCCTTCCCCGGCCGCGAGATCGAGCTCGGCGCCGCCGCCGATCCGCTGGCGGCGCTGCCCGGCGCGGACGCCCGCATGGCACTGGTCGAGGCCGACGCCTTCTTCGACCTCACCGGGCCGGAGCCGGTGCGCGACGAGCGCTTCGAGGCGGTGGCGGCGGTCGGCCAGAGCGTCGTGCACCTGCTCGGCCGGCCCGGATCCGCCCCGATCACCGCGATCGCGGTCGGTCCGCCCGGCACGCCGAGCAACCGGATGGGCGGGGTCATCGCCGCCGGGCTCGGGCTCGACGCGACGCTGGTGGCGGCCGAGGACGCGACCGCCGAAGGCTACCGCGCCCTGCTGGACAGCGGCGCGGCGGATGCCGCGCTGGTGGTGGCCCCGATCGGCAACGAGACGGTCAACGGCCTGATCGACGGCTCGGGCCTGCGGCTCCGCGGCCTCGAGGGCTGGAAGGAGAAGGCCAACCTCGTGCGCTATCCCTTCCTGCGCGAGGTCCGGGTGCCGGCAGGCACCTACGGCGCCCAGCCGCTGGCCGTCGACACGCTCGGCGCCCAGGTCGTGCTCGCCGCGATGGCGCCGGCGACCGGCGACATGGTCGGGGACCAGGGACCGATCACCGCGAGCACGACGGTCCTGGCGCTGCCGGACGACACGGTGGTGAGCCTCGTCGAGGCGATCCCGGGCACGACGCTGATCGACCCGACGCTGCGGCAGGCGGCGGCGCTGGCGCCGCCGGAACCGACGCGACCGGCCGCGATCAATCCCGCACCGGACGTCTCGCTGCTCAACCTGGCGATCGTGGCGTTGATGGTCTGGCTCGGCTGGCTCTACGTCCGACCCGAAGTCCGCTGACGACCTGCGAAGGGACCGCCCATGACCACCAGCATCCTCGCCCCCATCGACCTCGCCGACCAGGGCACGTCCGACGCCGTCCTCGGCGCCGCCATCGACCAGGCGGTCAGCACCGGGGCGAAGCTGACGGTGATGGCGGTCGTGCCCGACTTCGTCAGCGGTCTCGACTACCGCTACGCGATCCGGGGCGAGACCGGCGGATCGGCGGGCTACGACGTCAAGGAGATCGTCGGCGAGGCGCTCGCGCGGCTGAACGAGGTGGTCAGCGCCCGCGCCCCGGAAGGCATGGAGATCGACACCATCGCCCGGCACGGCACCGTCTACGAGCAGATCCTGCACGTCGCCGAAGAGATCGCGGCCGACCAGATCGTCATCGGCGCCCACCGGCCGCAGCTCTCGGACTACCTGCTCGGACCGAACACCGCCCGCGTCGTCCGCCACGCGCATTGTTCGGTGAACGTGGTGCGGGTGTGATCGACGGCGGCACCCGGCAGGGTCCGCCGGGGTAGGGGTCGAGCGCCGCCTCGGATCGACGACGCCGCGGCGGGTCCGACCGCACCGACCGCGGCGCGTCCTTCAGAGCACGACGTTGCCGGCCGTGAAATCGCCGAGGTTCCAGTCGAGAACGGTCACCTGGCACGCGTCGAAGGCAAAGACGCAGTCGTCGCCGACGTCGCGGCCGAGGCCGAGCGTTTCCGCGACCGAGCCGAGGCCGAAGGCCTCCAGCCAGAGCTTGTCGTTCGCGGCGAAGTCCTCGATGACGTCGTTGCCGTCGCCGCCGCTCAGGGTGTCGTTGCCGCCGTATCCGAAGATCGTGTCGACGCCCTTCGCGCCGTCCGAG
>CAZEGY010000061.1:2714-13004 GCA_964511815.1 uncultured Rhodovulum sp. | reverse complement strand
ACACCGCCATCGACGAGGCCCGGCGCATCTTCGGCCGCATCACCACCTACACCATCTACCGGGTGGCGCTGACCATCGACATCATGGTGCTCGTCGTCCTCTCGACGATCTTCCTCGGCTTCCAGCCGCTGACCGCGGTGATGATCGTCATCATGTCGCTGCTCGACGACATCCCGATCATGACCATCGCCTACGACCACACGCCGGTGAGCCCGAAGCCGATCCGCTGGCAGATGCCGCGGCTCCTCGGGGTCTCGGCGATCCTCGGCTTCTTCTGCGTGATCCAGTCCTTCGGCCTCCTCCTCATCGGGCTCGAGGCGCTCTCCGATCCCGCCCTCTCCGCCCGCTTCGGCCTCCACGACCACGCCGCGCTCCAGACCGTGATGTTCCTCCAGCTCGTCGCCGGCGGCCACCTCCTGCTCTTCGTCACCCGCAGCGAGGGCTGGTTCTTCCGCCCGCCGTGGCCGGCGCTCCAGCTCGTCGCCGCCATCCTCGCCACCCAGGCGCTCGCCGTCCTCATGTGCGGCTTCGGATGGCTCGTCCCGGCGATCCCGTGGACGACGATCGCCTGGGTGTGGGCGTGGAACCTCGGCTGGCTCCTCGTCCTCGGCGCGGTGCGCGTCGGCGCCGAGCGCCTCCTCGACGACCTCACCGCCCGCCGCCAGCGCAGCGTCGCCATCGTCGCGGCACCGATCCACCCGCTTCCGGCGCCCTAGGAGAGCCCGCATGGACTACCGCAAGAAGCTCCGCGTCGCCCCCGGCTCCAAGGTCAAGCTCAGGTCCATCGACCCCGCCTTCCACGGCAAGCACACCGGCGAGGCCGAGGCCCGCGCCGACCTCGCCCGCGAGGTCGCCCGCCTCACCGCCCTCCAGTACCGGCTCTACGCCGAGAAGAAGCACGCCTGCCTGATCGTCCTCCAGGGCATCGACGCCGCCGGCAAGGACGGCACCGTCTGGCACGTGATGACCGCGCTCAATCCGCAGGGCACCACCGTCACCGGCTTCAAGCAGCCGACCGAGCAGGAGCTCGCCCACGACTTCCTGTGGCGTGTCCACCCCCACGCCCCGGCGCGCGGCCAGGTCGCGATCTTCAACCGCTCGCACTACGAGGACGTGCTCGTCGTCCGCGTCCACGACCTCGTGCCGAAGGCGGTGTGGTCGAAGCGGTACGACGAGATCAACGCCTTCGAGAAGCTCCTCGCCGACAACGGCACGACGATCCTCAAGTTCTTCCTCTACATCTCGCCGGAGGAGCAGCTCGCCCGCTTCAAGGACCGCCTCGACGACCCCGCGCGCCAGTGGAAGATCAGCGACGCCGACTACAGCGAGCGCCGCCTGTGGGGCGCCTATGCCAGGGCCTACGAGGCGATGCTCGCGCGCTGCTCGACCGACCACGCGCCGTGGTACGTCATCCCCTCGAACCACAAGTGGTTCCGCAACCTCGCGGTCTCGCGCATCCTCGCCGACACCCTCGACGACCTGAAGATGAAGATGCCGAAGCCGACCGTCGACCTCGCCGCGATCCGCAAGGCCTACCACGCCGCCGCGGGCAAGTCGGCGTGACCGGCGGCGAGCGCGGACGGGCGCCCCGCGCATGAGCCTGACGCTCGCGGTCTTCCTCCTCGTCTACGTCGCGATGGGGGCCGGGCAGATCCCGGGCTTCAAGGTCGACCGCACCGGCGCCGCCATCGTCGGCGCGCTGATCCTGATGGCCTCGGGGCGGATCGCGCCGCAGGCGGCATGGGACGCCATCGACTACCGCACCCTCGGCCTGCTCTTCGGCCTCATGGTCGTCTCCGCCTCCTTCGTCGTCTCGGGCTTCTACGCCTGGGCCGCCCACCGGGTGGCGACGCTGCCGGTCTCGCCGCCGGTGCTGCTCGCCATCCTGATCGCCGTCGCCGGGCTCCTCTCCGCGGTGCTCACCAACGACGTCGTCGTCGTGGCGATGACGCCCCTCCTCGTCGCCATCACCCTGTCGCGCGGCCTCAACCCGGTGCCATTCCTCCTCGGCTTCTGCTTCGCCGCCAACACCGGCTCGGCCGGGACGATCATCGGCAGCCCGCAGAACATCATCGCCGCCCAGGGCCTCGACATCTCGTTCAACGGCTTCCTGCGCGTCGCCGCCCTCCCCGCCCTGCTCTCGCTGCCGATCGTCTGGGCGATCGTCGCCTTCCTCTACCGCGCGCGCTGGCGGGCGGCGGCGGCCGGCCCCGCCGACCCGCCGCCCCGCACCGACCGCTGGGAAACCGCGAAGGCGGCGATCATCACCGTCGCCGTCGTCGTCGCGTTCGTGGCCACCGACTGGCCGAAGGAGCTCGTCGCGCTCGGCGCCGCGGCGATCCTGCTCGTCAACCGGCGGATCGCCTCGTCCGACATGCTCGGGCACGTCGACGGCAACCTCCTCCTGCTCTTGATGGGGCTCTTCATCGTCAACGCCGCCTTCGCCGCCACCGGGGTGCCGCAGCACCTGCTCGCCGACCTGCGATCGACCGGCGTCGACCTCGAGCACCCGCTGACCCTGCTCCTCGTCATCAGCGGCCTCAGCAACGTCATCGGCAACAACCCGGCGGTGATGCTCCTCATCCCCTATCTCGGCAGCGGCGCCGACCGCGAGGGCCTCGCCGCCGCCCTCGCCCTCGGCACCGGCTTCTCGAGCAACATGATCGTCTTCGGCAGCCTCGCCGGGATCATCGTCGTCGAGCAGGCCAAGGCCAAGGGCATCGCCATCTCCTTCGGCGAGTTCGCCCGCGCCGGCGTGCCGGTCGCCCTCGCCTGCACGGCGATGGCCGCCCTCTGGATCGCCTTGGTCAGCGCCTAGCCGCGCCCGGCCCCCTCCCGGAGGCGCCGGCCGCCCGCGATCCTCAGGCCGCCTTGGCCGCCGCGCTCATCAGCACCGCCTCGGTCACCACCCGGTCGTCGCCGAGCGCCCGGATCGGCCGCACCCCGAGCTTCTGCAACTCGCCGTGGTAGGCGCGCACCGCCTCCTCCGGCCCGACCGCGCCCTCGACCACCTGCCGCATCAGCGCCACGAGATGGAGCGGCGACTCGGCGAGGTTGATCTTGCGCCCGAAGAGCGCCACCCGCGCCCCGTAGCGCTCGCCCTGCGCCAGCAGCTCGAAGGTGTCCCGCGTCGTCCCCGCCCCACCCCCGAGGATGCCGACGACCAACCCCGGATCGAAGCTCGCGAGCTCCTCGAGCGCCCTCGGCCCGTTGAACGGGATCTTCAGGAACTCCGGCCGCTCCGCCCTGGTCAGCCCGGCGAGCGACGACAGGATCATGTCGTTGAGGTACGCCCCGAGCGCGTCCTGGCCCATGCCGGTGTCGACGTTGGGATTGAACACCTCGTAGAAGTAGCGGAACCCGTTGGCCTGCGCCTCCTCCCGGAACGCCCCGAACGCCTCCAGCGCCGCCGCGTCGCGCGCGACGTCGTTGAGGAACGTCACCGAGTAGAGCCCGAGGTCGGTCCCGGTGACCGGCGCGCCCGGCGCCGGCGCCGCGGTGCCGGTCATCGCCCGCGACAGGCTCACCGAGCGGAACGGCCGCGACGGCTGCGCGGCGTAGCTGCCGTGACGCACCCCCGCCCAGCAGTCGGTCGAGAGGTTGGCGCGGATCGCCGGCTTCACCGCCGAGCCCGCGAAGGTGCCGCGCTCGTGCAGGAGCTCGAGGTTCGACACCGTGACGAGCATGATGTCGAGGACGTCCTGCTTCACCAGCGCGTCGATCTGGTCGAGGAACTCCGCCCGGGTGCGCTGCCGCGGCCCGGCGGGGTCGGAGTGGTCGAAGCCGGTGCACGCCGCCCCGGCGCCGGCGTCGGCGTCCTTGGCGTCGGCGAGGATGAAGTCGGTCGGCCGGTAGCGCCCCTCGCGGATGTTGCGGAGCTTCGCGTCCATGCGCGTCGTCATGAGTCTCCCCCTCTCCGGCCGCGGCGCGACGGGAGCCGACGTCGGCGGCCAGTGCTCTGGAATCGGTTGGTGCGTCGCTTCACAAGCTACCAGCACCTTCCAAACCTTGTCAAAGCCTTTCAGGAGACCGCCCCCTCCGCCGCCCCGTCCACCGGGACCACCGTCACCTTGACGTCGAGGGCGGCGAGGGCGTCGAGATCCTCGGGCGCGATGCCGGCGTCGGTGATCACCTCGTCGATCTCGGAAAGGTCGCCGAAGGCGCTGAAGCACGGCGGCCGGAACTTGCTGCCGTCGACGAGCAGGATGCGCCGCTGCGCCGAGCGCATCATCGCCCGCTTCAGGCTCGCGACCTCGAGCGTCGCGTCGGTGAGCAGCGTGCCGGTCACCGCGAGCGCGCCGACGAGGAACACGTCGGCGTGGACGCTGGCGAAGAACTCCTCGCCCGTCGACCCGGCGAGCATGGTCGAGCCCGGGCGCACCGTGCCGCCCGGCACGATCACCCGCCAGCTCGGCACCCCGGCGCTGACCAGCGCGATCTCGAGGCTGTTCGTCACCACCGTCAGCGGCAGCGCCCGCCGCGCCACCTCGCGCACCGCCTCGAGCACCGTCGAGCTGCTGTCGAGGATGACGCTCTGCCGCGGCGACAGCCGGTCGGCGGCGGCGAGCCCGATCGCCTGCTTCTGCACCCGGCACAGCGCCTGGTGCAGCGAGAACTCGCCCTCGAACGCCGCCCGCGCCGGCGGGATGAGCAGCGCGCCGCCGTGGGTCCGCTCGAGATAGCCCGCCTCGGTCAGGTGCTCGAGGTCCCGGCGCACCGTCGAGAGCGAACCGCCGATCACCTCGGCGAGCTCCTGGATCGAGGCCGGTCCGGTCGCCCGCAGGTGCTCGAGGATCAGCGCCTGCCGCTTGGCGGGCACGAGCTCCACACGCTTCGGAGGCCCCGCCATCGCTCTGCCGCTACCAGATCGTGTAGCCGCAATCGACGAGCAGCACCGTGCCGGTGCAGGCGCTCGCCGCGTCGCTCGCGAGGAACAGGATCGCCGAGGCGATCTCGTCGGCGCGCGCCGGCCGCCGCATCGGCGTGCCCTCCATCCACACCGGCATCAGCGACGGCTCGCTGAAGCCGCCGCGCGACATCACCGTGTCGACGTAGGTCGGGGCAACCGAGTTGACCCGCACCCCGCGCTCGGCCCACTCGCCGGCGAGCGAGCGCGTCATGTGATGAACGCCGGCCTTGGCGGCGTTGTAGTGCGCCTGGCGCTGCGGCTTGTTGGAGATGAACCCCGACATCGAGCCGACGGTGACGATCGCCCCCCGCCCGCGCGCCAGCATCGGCCGCCCGAACTCCCGGCATGACCAGAACGCGCCGTTGAGGTCGATGTCGACGACCTTGCGCCAGACCGCGTCGCTCATCTCCTCGCCGCCGGTGTCGGGCCAGGCGATCCCGGCGTTGGCGATCAGGATGTCGACGCCCCCGTGCCGGGCGTTCGCCTCCGCGGCGGCGCGTCCGACCGCGTCGGCGTCGCTGACGTCGAGCACCACCGCGTCGGCCTCGTGCCCGGCGGCGGCGAGCGCCCCCCTGCCCTCTTCGAGCACCGCGGCGTCGATGTCCGAGACGATCACCTTCGCCCCGGCCTCGGCGAGCGCCATCGCCGTGGCGAGCCCGATGCCGCGGCCGCCGCCGGTGATGAACGCCGTCCGGCCGGCGAGGTCGTACTTGCCGAGATACATTCTTCCCCCGACCGCCGCTGAACGGCGCTCTCACGTTCTTCCAATTTTTATCGTCCGACCATCAATCTCGGTCAAGCGGGATCGGACGGCCGCATCGCGTTCGCCTCCGTTTCGAACGAACGCCATCCCCGACGACAAACGCCCGGAACGAACCGGACCGATGGCGGGCGGCGCGCACCAGGACGCACCCCCTCCCCTGCCCCGGCCTCGACCGGCGCCCCCCTGCCCTGCCGCCACATGGTATTATGTTACGATTACTCACGGCCTCGCGACTTCAGCATCCGGTACACCTCGCCGAGCACGGTCCGCACCATCTCCGGATCCACCCGCTCCCCCTCGAACCGGATGAAGTAGCCGCGGGCATCGCTGTCCCCTCGCAGGCGAATCCCGTTCGGCAGCTCGTAGACGTCGCCTTGGAGCAGCGACCGCCGCGGCGGCCCTTCCTTGCGCGGCCGCCCGCCCCGCCGCGTCGGCTCGCCGGTCTGGCTCGCCTCGGCCGCCTCGACCACCGGCAGGACCGCCTCCCATTCGCCCGGGCCATCGACCACCGGCCCCGCCGCCAGCGCCGAGCGCAGGTCGGCCTCGAACCCGAGCCGCAGCGCGTTGGCGAGCCTCAAGCCCCCCTTCTCGGTCAGCTCCTCGGGAAACGACAGCATGTCTCCGAGCTCCTCGTGGACGAGCGCGAACGAACGGATCTTCGAGCGCTTCGCCTTCGACGCCGCCCCGAACAGCCGCGCCACCGCCTCCTCGAGGTCGGCGAAGTGCCCCTGCCCCGCCGCCAGCACCGCGATCCGCCCGCGCTCGTAGTGGCTGAGGTTCGAGCGGACCTCGTTTTCCTCGACCATCGACACGAACGCCGCGCCCGCGTCCTGCGGGCTCCGCACCAGCGCCGCGATCGTCGCCTCCGGCCCGCCGATCTCGCGCACCGCCGTCAGCCGGCGCAGCCCGGAGATCAGCCCGTAGCGCTCCCCCTCCCCCGGCTCGGCGAGCTCGAAGACCTCGATCGGCAGCCGCAGCCCGCTCTGGGCGATCGAGAGCTTGAGCTCCTCGAGCTCGCCGCGGTCCATCGCCATCCGGTCGCGCGTTAACTCTTCGGCAACGATCTCCACCACCGGGATCTCGACGATGAGCCTCCCCGCCTCCCGCGCCTCCCGCAGCTCCTCGGCGTCGAGCCTGTCCCGCGCCTGCCCGGCCCGCACCTCCGCCGGCAGCGGCTCGGCCGCCGCCGCCGCCTCCGCCGCCACCTGGGCGATCGGCGGAATGGCGAAAAGGTTACCGGAAGGTTTCGCGGCGAAACCTGCCTCGAGCTCCTCGAGCTCCGCGACGCTCGGTCCCTCAACCCGTCTTCTGCGCGCCATGTCCGGCCTCCCTCTCCTCGGCCTCGAGCATCTTCTGGTCCCGCCACCAGCAGCCGAGCAGCATCTCCTTGAACTCCGCATAGGTCCGGTCGAAGGTCTCCCGCCCCCGGGTGTAGGTCTCGCGGTTGAAGTCGCGATAGTCGGCCTCGTAGATGCCGTTCACCTGCTCGCCCGCCTGTCCGACGAGGGCGGTGAACTCCTGGCGGTAGCTCGACATCAGGTCGCCGAAGTAGGCCTGCATGACGTTGGCGAGGTCGCTCTGCTGGCCGGCGTCGAAGCGGGTGATGACGGTGCGGACCGCGTCCCACTCGAAGCGGACGTCATCCATCCCGGCGGCCCGCCGGGCGGCGTTCTCGCCCGATTCGATCGAGGCGAAGGTCGAGTAGAGCATGTCGAAGAAGCGCCCGGTCGAGTCGAACTCGAGGAAGGAGGCGCCGACCGGCACGAGGAGGATGTCGGCCGCGGCGAGGGCGTTGATCGTCAGGTAGCCGAGCGCCGGGGGGGTATCGAGGATGACGAGGTCGTAGGCGTCGAGGATGCCCTCGGTCTCGAGGAAGTTGCCGAGGGCGTCCCAGAGCGGCCAGCCGCGGGCCTGCATCCGCCAGACCGGGATCTGGAACTCGGCCCAGTAGAGGTTGAGCTGGGCGCCGATCAGGTCGATGTTCGGCCAGTGGGTCTTCTGGATGACCTCGGCGGCGCCGCGGGTGCGGGCCTCGGAAAGGGTGTCGTCGAGGGGCAGGGGGGGCTGGCCGCGGGCGGCGCGGACGCGGTTCTCGTCGTCGAGGTGGCGGACGTAGTCCTTGGCGATCAGCGGGAACACCGTCATCCACTCGTCGGGGACCTGGCCGCCGAAGATCGAGGTCATCGAGCCCTGGCTGTCGAGGTCGATGACCAGCACCCGGTAGCCGTCGAGGGCGGCGGACATGGCGAGGTGCGCCGCGGTCGAGGTCTTGCCGACGCCGCCCTTGAAGTTGGCGACCGCGGTCACCTTGGCGGGGACGCCGGCCGGGCGCCACGGGCGGTATTGCCTGGTGGCGAGGCCCTCGTCGGCGAAGTGGTTGCGGAGCGCCATCACCTCGTCGAGGGTGAACCACTTGGTGCCGCTCAGACCCTCGCCCTGGGGGAGCCCGGGGTTCTGGCGCAGGACCCGGCGGAAGTGCGAGGGGGCGACGGGGAGGAGGTAGCGGCAGATCTCCCAGGTCGAGAACTTGCGCAGGCGCTTGCGGCCGTCGGGGGCGTAGCCCTTGCGGGCGAGGTCCTCGCGGCCCTTGGCGGCGAAGGCGGCGGCCTTGGCGAATCGGGCGGTGTCCACCGGCGGGCCGAGACGGGCCGCGGCGCGTTCGGGATCGAGGTTGAAGTAGGGCGGGGGAGGGGGCGCGGCCTCTGGTCGCTTGGTCATCCTGCTGTCCTTGTGATGGCACAGGTTTTCTGCTTCGACGTGGAATCTATCGCACATCGGGGTGCGTGTGTGAATCCCCGGGCCGCGGGAAGGGGGTTTCGTCGCGAAACCGTCTTTACGTTTCGGAAATCCTTAAGAAAATCAGCACGGCAAAGTTAAGGATTCTGTAAGAGTCTTTAAGGACTTTAGAACTCGTTAATCACGTAAAATCAGAATGTTATGGTCCGATCCGTACCCGTTAACAGGACGATGGGTACCCGATTCCGGGAGGAAAGGAACCCGTTTGCGGGACGGGAGGTGCCGATTCCCGGGACCGGCGGCACCGATTCCCGGGAGGGCCGGAACCGGGCCGGGAAAGGGCGCCGCGAACCCGTCCGGAGCCGGAAGGCGGCTTCGGACCGGCGGCTCCGGGGGTGGTGACGGGCTCGAGGTACCCGTTTGCGGGACGGGCGCGGCGGGCGATCGGGTGAAAGGGACCCGGATACGGGACGGGCGCGGCGGGCGGCCGGGGCAGGGGAGGGGGGCCGGATCTCCGAAGTACCCGCGCCGGACTTGCCAGCGGGTGCCTGATCTGCCAGCGTGACGGAAAAGGATCGTGAGGACATGGGCAGACTCCGATGGGCAGACTCGAGGAGATCCCGCGCGAGCGCATGAGCGGACCGCTCCGGCGCAGCGCGGTCAAGAAGAACGTCGCGGCGATCCACGTCTCGGGCAAGCTGACGCTCTTGCAGCGCAAGCTCTCGAACGTGCTGCTGCTCAACGCTTACGACGACCTGCTGGCGAAGCCGTCGCACCGGATCGACGCGCGGACGCTGTGCCTGATGATCGGCTACAACTCGAACGACATGGAGACGCTGAAGGCGGCGCTCCGCAGCCTCGCCGAGACCGTGGCCGAGTGGGACATGCTCGACGCGCGCGGCCGGCAGGAGTGGGGGATCTCGGCGCTGCTCTCCTACGCCAAGCTCAAGGAGGGGGTGTGCGAGTACGCCTATTCGCCGGCGCTCGCCGAGAAGCTCCACGACCCCAAGGTCTTCGCGCTCATCAACCTCAACATCCAGCGGCGCTTCACCTCGGGGCACGCGCTGGCGCTCTACGAGAACTGCTATCGCTTCCTGCGCACCGGGAGCACCGGCTGGTGGGAGATCGGGCTCTTCCGCAAGCTGATGGGGGTCGACGACTCGGCCTACTACGAGACCTTCAAGCACCTCAACGCCAAGATCATCAAGCCGGCGGTCGAGGAGATCAACAAGAGCTCGAACATCGTCGTCACCCCCGAGTTCCGGCGGCAGGGCAGGGCGGTCGCCGAGATCCGCTTCCGCATCCGCGAGAACCCGCAGCTCGCCATGTTCGAGATCGACGACGGCGAGGCGCTGCGGGCGAGCACCACCTATCGCCGGCTCGTGGCCCTCGGCGTCGGCGACCGGCTGGCGCGGCAGTGGATCGGCGAGCACGGCGAGGACTACGTCGCCGAGAAGCTCGCCTATGTCGAAGGGCAGGGGGGCGTGGCGAGCCCGGTGCGCTATCTCTCGGCGGCGCTCCGCGACGACTACGGCCGGCGGGCGGCGGCGGCGCCGCCCGTCGCGGCGGCGCGGGAGGAGGCCGCGGAGGCGGCGCGGGTGGCGCGGCTCGCCGAGGCGGCCGGGAGCGACGACCACGCCCGCGAGCGGCGGCTGCGGGCGGCGCGGCTGGCGCGGGTGCGCGAGGTGGCGCGGACGCGCACCCCGACCCAGCGCGACGCCGACCGCAAGCTCTTCGCCGGCAGCCTCCGCGACCCGCTCGACGCCGAGCACTTCGGCGAGCACGGCTGGACCTCGGCCCTGAACGCCCGGGCGATCCTCGCCTTCTGGGAGGAGATGGTGCCGGGCATCTTCGACGACCTGGCGGAGCAGGGCGGGGGCGG
>CAZEGY010000061.1:0-2614 GCA_964511815.1 uncultured Rhodovulum sp. | reverse complement strand
CGCTCGGCCTCGAAGGCGGCGAGGCGGTCCATGACCACCGTCAGGTGGCGGCGCATCGCGCGGTCCGCGGCCGACGGCCGCCCCGAGGCGATCGCCTCGACGATGGCGCGGTGCTCGGCGAGGGTCGCGGTCATGCGGCCGGGCTCGGGCAGGAGCAGCCGGCGGACGCGGTCGAGGTGGACGCGGAGGGCGTCGAGGGTCTCGGCGAGGCGGTCGAGGCCGAGGCCGTCGGTCAGCAGGTGATGGAAGGCGACGTCGAGGGCGAGGAAGCCGTCGAAGTCGGCTCCGGCGACCGCGGCCTCCTGGTAGCGGAGGTTGCGGGCGAGTTCCTCGCGGGCCGCGGCGGGGAGGCGGCGGGCGGCCTCGGCGGCGACCTCGGCCTCGATCGCCCGGCGCGCGGTCATCCACTGGAGCACGTCGTCGACGCGGATGGGCGAGACGTAGGAGCCGCGCTGCGGCTCGATCAGCACGAGGCCCTCGAAGGCGAGGCGGTGCAGGGCGGTCGTCACCGGCAGCCGCGAGACGCCGAAGCGCCGGCAGAGCGCGGCCTTGTCGATCGCCGTGCCGGGCAGCAGCTCGCCGCGGGTGATCTCGCGCTTGAGCGCGCCGTGGATGCGCTCGGCCTTCGAGAGCCGCGCCTCGCTCCGGCCGCGGCCGGCGGCGGGCGGCAGGGAAGGGTCCGGCACGCGCGTCTCTCCGTCGGCCGGCGCGGCTCGCGGAACCTCCGGGGGGGCCGCGACGGCGTTGCTTGACCTGCATCAGCTTATCCACCTAGCATGTCAGTTGCCGACTCCCCGGGCAAGAGGGAGCGTGGCGCCCGGGGAGGAGCCGCCGAGGAATGCAGAGCGAGGCGCATCGCGGCCGGTCGGGCGGGGCGGAGCTGCTCGCCGCCTTGGGCGTGAGCAAGCGCTTCGCCGGGGTCACCGCCCTCGACGGCGTCGACTTCGAGCTCCGCGCCGGCGAGGTCCACGCGCTGATGGGCGAGAACGGCGCCGGCAAGTCGACGCTGATGAAGATCCTCTCGGGGGTGCAGCCGGCGGACGCGGGCGAGATCCGCATCGACGGCGCGGCGGTGCGCTTCGCCGGCGTGCGCGACGCCGAGCGGGCAGGGGTCGCGATCATCCACCAGGAGCTGAACCTCGTTCCCGAGCTCAGCGTCGCGGCCAACGTCTTTCTCGGGCGCGAGCCGCGCCGGGCCGGGGTGTTCCTCGACGGGCGGGCGATGTCGGCGGCGGCGCGGGGCCTGCTCGGGCGCCTCGGCATCGAGCTCGATCCCGACGCGCGGGTCGCGGGGCTGCGGATGGGCGAGCAGCAGCTCGTCGAGATCGCCAAGGCGCTGTCGCTCGAGGCGCGGATCCTGATCATGGACGAGCCGACCTCGGCGCTGTCGCCCGCGGAGTGCGCGCGGCTCTTCCGCATCGTGCGCGGGCTCGCCGCCGACGGGGTCGGCATCGTCTACATCTCGCACCGCATCGAGGAGGTGAGCGACCTCGCCGACCGGGTCACCGTGCTGCGCGACGGCCGCCGCGTCGTCACCGCGCCGATCGCGGAGATGTCGCGGGCGCGGCTGATCGCGGCGATGGTCGGGCGCGAGATCGGCGACCGTCCGGCGACGGCGGGGGAGGGCGGTCCGGTGGTGCTCTCGGTGCGCGGGCTGACCCTCGACGTGCCGGTCCGGCGCGGCTGGCGGCGGGTGCTCGACGGGGTCGACCTCGACCTGCGGCAGGGGGAGATCCTCGGGGTCGGGGGGCTGCTCGGGTCGGGGCGCACCGAGATCCTCGAGACGCTGTTCGGGGCGACGCGGGGCCGGGCCGGCGGGAGCATCCGCCTCGACGGGCGCCCGGTGGCGATCGCGAGCCCGCGGGTGGCGCGCCGCCTCGGCATCGCGCTCGTCACCGAGGACCGCAAGGGGCAGGGGCTGCTCCTCGCCGCGTCGGTGCGCGACAACGTCGCGCTGCCCTCGCTCGGGCGCATCTCGCGCTTCGGCATCCGCCGCCCGGCGGGGGAGGCGGCGGTCGCCGCCGACGCCGTCCGCCGGCTCGGGATCCGCTGCGCGGGGATCGGGCAGGCGACGGCGACGCTCTCGGGGGGCAACCAGCAGAAGGTGGTGATCGGCAAGTGGCTCGCCACCGGCCCGCGGGTGCTGCTCCTCGACGAGCCGACGCGCGGCATCGACGTCGGGGCCAAGCAGGAGATCTATGCGCTCGTCCGGGCGCTGGCGGGGGAGGGGCTCGCCATCCTGATGGTGTCCTCGGAGCTGCCCGAGCTCCTGCTCCTCGCCGACCGCATCCTCGTCATGGCGCAGGGGCGCAAGACCGGCGAGCTCGCGCGGGCGGCGGCGAGCGAGGAGGCGATCATGGACCTCGCCGCGCCGCTGAAGGCCGCCGGCTGATGTGGAGCCTCGTCGCCCGCAGCAAGCTCTGGTGGGGCCTCGGGGCGATCTTCCTGATCGGGGTGCTCACCTCGCCCGTCACCTCGAAGGGCACCAACATCTTCCTGTCCTACGGCAACCTTCTCGACGTGCTGCGCCAGGTCTCGATCACCGGGCTGATCGCCACGGGCATGACCGCGGTGATCCTGACCGCCGGCATCGACCTCTCGGTCGGCTCGATCA
>CAZEGY010000060.1:11773-13118 GCA_964511815.1 uncultured Rhodovulum sp. | reverse complement strand
CGAGGCGGACGGTCTGGGCCTTGATGGTGATGCCGCGCTCGCGCTCGATGTCCATCGAGTCGAGGAGCTGCTCCTTCATCTCGCG
Source organism: uncultured Rhodovulum sp. (assembly GCA_964511815.1). GTDB lineage: Bacteria > Pseudomonadota > Alphaproteobacteria > Rhodobacterales > Rhodobacteraceae > Amaricoccus. Next base: position 13,033 of record CAZEGY010000060.1, on the reverse strand, counting down.
GTCGGCGACGGTGCCGGTCGCCTGGATCAGGCGGTCGGCGAGGGTCGACTTGCCGTGGTCGATGTGGGCGACGATGGAGAAGTTGCGGATGCGGGACGTGTCGGTCATGCCCGAGCCTATGGGGCCGAAGCCCGGCGGCCGTCAAGCGGGGCGCGGGCGCTCCGCTCGACGGGGCGCGCCGTCAGTTGCCCGGGATCGCCCCGACGAGCCGCTGGTAGGCGCGCTCGACGATGATGCGGGCGACGGCCTCGGCCTGGTTCGGCGTCGGCGCGGCGCCCGGGGCCGGCAGGGGGAGCGGGGCCGTCGAGGGGGCCGTCGGGATCGTCGTCGGGGCGGGGCCGAGCGTGGTCGTGGCGACGGTGTCGGGCGCCGGCGTGGCGGGCGGTGCCGCGGAGGCGCTGCCTCCGGCGCGGGTGCCGGCGAGCCAGACCTCGAGGGTGCCGCGGGCGGCGGGGGTGCGATAGTCGGTGAAGTCACGGGCGAGGGGCGCCTCGCCGCCGATGCCGGAGAGAAGGCCGGTGACCGTCGTCGCCGCGGTGCTGTCGGTGGCGTGGTAGAAGCGGACGTTGCTCCGCGAGATGTCGAGGCGGACCGGGAGCATGGCGACGTCGGCGATGCCGGCCTCCGCGAGGGCGGCGCGGGCGCGCTCGGCCTCGGCGGCGGCCGAGGCGGGGTAGTGGATCGTCACCCGCGTCGGCAGCGCCCCGGGCACCGGCGCCTCCGCCGCGGTCGCGACCGGCGTCGCGACCGGGCGGGGGCGGGGAGCGATGGCGGGCGGCGTCGCGGCGGTGGCGAGCTCGGGCGCGGCCGGTTCGGACGCCGCGATTTCGGGTTCCACCGGCTCGGGCGCGGGTGCCTCGGCGAGCGGGGCGGGCGCGAGGCGCGCGACCTCGAGCACGTCCTCGGGAACGGGCGCGGGCTCGGCGGCCGGAGGCGGGAGGTCGGCGGTGGGGACGGGCACGGCGGCGGCCGTCATCGCGGCGGGCGCGACGATGTCGGGCAGGGTCGCGGCGGCGCTCGCGGCCGGCGCCGGGGCCTCGGGTGCGGCGGTGGCGGTCGCGGCCGCGACGGCGGTCGGCGTGGCGGGCGTCGCGTCGGGACCCGGCACCGCGCGGGTGAGTTGCGGGGGCGAGGCCGGCGTGAGGACGACGAGCGCGACCACGGCGGCGCCGAGGAGGAGGCCGGTCGCGAAGATCGCCCAGACCGGGACGCGGACGAGGCCGCGGTCGGGCGTTTTCGTGGTGGCGGGCGCGGCAGCGG
>CAZEGY010000060.1:0-11673 GCA_964511815.1 uncultured Rhodovulum sp. | reverse complement strand
GGGACGCGGACGAGGCCGCGGTCGGGCGTTTTCGTGGTGGCGGGCGCGGCAGCGGCGCCGGTGAGCTCGGCGGCGGGCTCGGCGGCGGGCGCCGGCTCGGGGGCGACGGGGAGCGGCTCGGGCGCGGTTGCGGTCTCGGGCACAGTCTCGGGGGTCACCGGGAGCGGCGGGCTCGGTTCGGCGGCGGCGGGGCCGGTGCGGAAGGTCTCGATGCGCGGCGGCGCGGCGGGTGCGTCGGCGGGAACCTCGGCGGTGCGGTCGTGCAGAAAGGCCGAGGCGGCGTCGACGAAATCGGGGCGCGCCGGCGGCGCGGCGGCGGGCTTGCGGCCGGCGAGGGCGGCGGAGCGGCGGGCGCGGGCCTGCTTGAGCCGTTCCTCCAGCGCGATCGGATCGAGCAGGTCGGCAATCGCGGGTTCGCGCAAGGGCAGCGCCTCGCCGAACCTGATCGGTCGTCCCTCGTTGCCCATTCGCCTCACTCCTGCCCACCGGGTCATCGTTGATCGCTTTTTTCCGGTATCTGCCGGGCGGCGTAACGACCTGGCAGATAAGGACCGAATCTATCGAAGGTCGGGTCTTCGTTCCAGCGTGGCGGCCCGAGAGGGGCGATCACCGACGCGCGACCGGCGGGTTTCCGCCGGTTCCGGGCGTGGGTGTGGCGGAAATGCAACTTGAACGCGCGCCGGTGCACGCATGTCGGGACCGCCCGCGCGCGATCCGGCCGAACCGGTTCTTCCGCGCCTTGCCGGCCGGGCGGGCGGCGATGCGGTCGGAGGCCGTTGACTCGCGCCGCGCGGCGTCGCAGGCGGGAGAGGCAGCGGGGAGGAACCGGATGAGCGCGAACACGGCGGAACGGAGCACGGCGGACGGCGGCGCGCGGCCGCGGTTGAGGCGGCCCGCGGGGCCGCGGCCCGGCGTCGGGATCGTCCATCTCGGGCTCGGGGCGTTCTTTCGCGCGCACGGGGCGATCTATGTCGCCGAGGCGATGGCGCGGTCGGGCGGCGACTGGGGGATCGTCGGGGTCAGCCTCGTCAGCCCGACCCAGCGCGACCGGCTGGCGCCGCAGGACTTCGCCTATACCGCGCTGGAGCTCGGGCCGGGGTACGAGAAGCCGCAGGTGGTCGACGTCGTGCAGGACGTGCTCGTCGCGCGCGAGGACCCGGGTGCCGTCGTCGCGGCGATGGCGGACCCCGGCGTGCGGATCGTCACGCTGACGGTGACCGAGAAGGGCTACTGCCACGAGCCCTCGACCGGCCGGCTCGACGCCGCGCACCCCGACATCGTCCACGACCTCGCCCACCCGGAGGCGCCGCGCTCGGCCCCCGGCGTCCTCGTCGCGGCGCTGGCGGCGCGGCGGGCGGCGGGGATCGCGCCGTTCACGGTGCTGACCTGCGACAACCTCCCCGAGAACGGCAAGGTGGTGCGCGAGGCGGTCGTCGCGCTGGCGCGGCTCCGCGACGGGGACCTCGCCGACTGGATCGCGACGGAGGGGGCGTTCCCCTCGACGATGGTCGACCGCATCGTGCCGGCGACCAAGGACGAGGACATCGACCGGCTCGCCGCGCTGACCGGCGTCCTCGACCTCTCGCCGGTGATGCACGAGCCCTTCCGGCAGTGGGTGGTCGAGGACCGCTTCGTCGGCGGGGCGCGGCCCGACCTCGGCGCCGTCGGCGTCCAGCTCGTCGACGACGTGACGCCGTTCGAGACGATGAAGCTCCGCTGCCTGAACGGGACGCACTCGGCGCTCGCCTACCTCGGCTATCTCGCCGGGCACGAGACGATCAGCGAGACCGTGGCGGACCCGGCGTTCGCGGCCTTCGTGCGCCACCTGTGGCGGGCGGAGATCGTCCCGACGGTGCCGCCGCCGCCGGGCGTCGATCTCGGCGGCTATGCCGAGGCGCTGTTCCAGCGCTACGCCAACCCGGCGATCCGCCACCGGACCTGGCAGATCGCCATGGACGGCTCGCAGAAGCTGCCGCAGCGCCTCCTCGGGACGATCGCCGACGCGCGGGCGGCGGGGCGGGAGACCCCGGGCCTCGCGCTCGCGGTGGCGGGGTGGATGCGCTACGTCGGCGGCGTCGACGAGCGGGGCGCCGCGATCGACGTGCGCGACCCGCTGGCGGCGCGGCTGAAGGCGTTGTCGGACGGCGCGCCGACGCCGGAGGCGAAGGTCGCGGCGCTGCTCGGGGTCGGCGAGATCTTCCCGGCCGCGCTCGCCGGGAACGCCGGTTTCCGCACGGCGGCGACCGAGGCCTACCGCCTGCTCGCCGCCGAGGGGGCGCGCGCCGCGGTCATCCGCGTTGCCGGGTGACAAAGCCGGCGGCGCGCACGATATATGGAGGGCCGCATTCCCGAAGGCCTGAAGCCATGCTCGACACAGCCACGCCCCTCGTCCTCAGCCCTGCCGACAACGTCGCGATCGTGACGGCGCGCGCGCCCCAGGGCGCGCGCCCGCTCGGCCTCGGGGTCGCGCTCGACGCCCCGGTGATGCCGGGCCACAAGATCGCGCGGGAGGACATCGCCGAGGGCGGCGCCATCGTGAAGTTCGGGCAGGTGATCGGCTACGCGACGAAGGCGATCCGCGCGGGCGAGCACGTCCACACCCAGAACTGCGAGTTCGGTGCCCACGACCAGGAGTACCGGATCGGGGCGGACCTCGAGGCGGCGAAGGCGGCGATCCCGGCGATGGCGCCGCGGACGTTCCAGGGCTATCGCCGCGCCAACGGCCAGGTGGGGACGCGCAACTACATCGCCGTCTGCGCCACGGTGAACTGCTCGGCGACGGTGATCCGGCGGGCGGCGGAACAGGTGATGGCGAGCGGGGTGCTCGCCGACTATCCGAACGTCGACGGCGTCGTCGCCTTCGCCCACGGCACCGGCTGCGGGATGGCGGCGAGCGGGCCGGGGTTCGACAACCTCCAGCGGGTGCTCTGGGGGCACGCCACCCATCCGAACGTCGGGGCGGCGGTCTTCGTCGGGCTCGGCTGCGAGGTGATGCAGGTCGCGCGGATGAAGCAGAGCTTCGGTTCGTCCGGGGCGGAGCGCTTCCACGGGCTGACCATCCAGGACACCGGCGGCACGACGAAGACGATCGCGCGGATCGTCGAGCAGATCCACGCGCTGCTGCCGGAGGTGAACCGCAGCGTCCGCGAGGCGGTGCCGGCGTCGGAGCTCAGGGTGGCGCTCGAGTGCGGCGGGTCGGACGGGTTCTCGGGGATCACCGCCAACCCGGCGCTCGGGGTGGCGTCGGACATGCTGGTCGGGCTCGGGGGGACGGCGATCCTCGCCGAGACGCCGGAGATCTACGGGGCGGAGCAGCTGCTGCTCAGGCGGGCGGTGAGCCCGGAGGTGGCCGAGAAGCTCATCGAGCGCATCCGCTGGTGGGAGAACTACACCGCGATCAACGGCGGCTCGATGGACAACAACCCCTCGCCCGGCAACAAGGCGGGCGGGTTGACGACGATCCTCGAGAAATCGCTCGGGGCGGCGGCGAAGGGCGGCTCGACGCCGCTGACCGACGTCTTCCAGTATGCCGAGACGGTGACGACGCCGGGGTTCGTGTTCATGGACACGCCGGGCTACGACCCGGTGGCGACGACCGGGCAGATCGCCGGCGGGGCGCAGGTGGTGGTGTTCACCACCGGGCGCGGCTCGGCGTTCGGGTCGAAGCCGGCGCCGACGATCAAGGTGGCGACCAACGACCGGCTCTACGCCCAGATGCCCGACGACATGGACATCAACTGCGGCGACATCGTCTCGAAGGGGGTGACGATCCAGGAGAAGGGGGCGGAGATGCTCGAGAAGATCCTCGCCGTCGCCTCGGGCGAGAAGACCAAGAGCGAGGGCCTCGGGCTCGGCGACAACGAGTTCGTGCCCTGGCAGGTCGGCGCGGTGATGTAGGGCGGGGGGCGCTGGAATGGTCAAGGCGGTCCTGACCACGAAGGTCACCCCCGCCTACGACGACCTGCCCGAACGACGTTATCACTTTCCTTCCACCTACCTGAGGCAGATCGAGGCGGCCCGGGGTGATTGGATCGTGTACTATGAGCCGCGTCGCGCGACTTCGGACCTTTCCAGCTCGGGCGGGCGGCAGTGCTACTTCGCCACCGCCCGGATCGACAGCGTAGCTAAGGATCCCGTTCGCGAGGGTCACTTCTACGCGCACATGTCGGGATACCTCGGATTCCCGCGACCCGTGCCCTTCGCCGAAGGACGGCACTACTACGAAGGCTCGCTTCAGAAGGCCGACGGCAGCACCAACCGCGGCGCCTTCGGCCGGGCGGTCAGAAACCTGAGCGATCATGAGTTCGCGCTGATCCTCGCAGCGGGCTTCGCTACGGCCTTGGGTGAGGGGGATGCTGGCGCGCCGAGTGCAGCGTATGAGCGCCCGTCCGGTCTTGCCGAGCCCGCAACGATCTTCACCCACGAACCGGATGAGGTGGATCGCAGGGTGGTCGAGCAGCTCGTGCGGCGGCCGTTTCGCGACCGCGCGTTCTCCACGGCGGTCAAGGCGGCGTACCGCGACACTTGCGCCGTAACGGGCCTCCGGCTCATCAACGGCGGCGGCCGGTCGGAGGTACAGGCGGCGCACATTCGCCCGGTCGAGCGGAACGGGCCGGACAGCGTGCGCAATGGCATCGCCTTGTCCGGCACAGTGCACTGGATGTTCGATCGTGGTCTCATTTCGTTCGACGACGACGGAAGTCTTCTGGTCGCGAAGGACCATGTGCCCGATGAGATCGGCCGCGCACTCTTCCGAGAGCGCGCACCTCGCTATCCCGAAAGGCTCGATCTGAGGCCCCACCCCAGGTTCCTCGAATTCCACCGGGAGAACATCTTCAAGGGCTAACAGCGCGCCCGCGATGGTCGCGGACTGTTCAGGCCGTTGCGAGCACCCGAATCGGGTCGCCGCCGTCGAGGCAGAGGCGTGGCCATGCCGGGGGGCGAGCGGCAGCGCCGCGACGAGGTCGGCGAGGCGGTCATGGGGACGGCCGCGCTGTCGGGCGGCGACCGCAACATATAGGCTTCTCAACTTCCAGAAAAGCAATAGACTGTGGCCGAGCAACTTTCGGGAGTGCCGGTCCCATGGGTCATGCCATCACGTTCGCGCAGCAGAAGGGGGGTGCGGGCAAGACGACGGTGCTCGCGCATCTCGCGGCGGCCTGGGCCGCGGCCGGGCGGGACGTGGCGGTCATCGACCTCGACCCGCAGCGGTCGCTGACCCGCTGGGCCGAGATCCGCGACGACCCGGCGATCACGGTGATCGAGTCGAAGGACTATCGCGCCGGCGGCGACATCAAGGCGGCGAAGAAGGCCCACGACTTCGTGCTGATCGACTGCCCGGGGGCGGCGTCGAGCCTGCTCGAGAGCGCGATGCGCGAGAGCGACCTCGTGGTCGCCCCGTGCCAGCCCTCGGTGATGGACGTCTGGGCGCTCGGTCCGGTCGTCGCCGCGGCGACGAAGCTCAAGCGGCCGATCCGCATCCTGATGAACCGGATGCCGCCGCGGATGGGGGCGCTCGACGAGGTGCTCGCCGAGCTCGGGCCGTCGCGCGCCCTGCTCCTCGCCACCCAGATCGGCAACCGCAACGGCTTCAGCAAGGCGATGCTCTCCGGCCGGACCGCGGCGGAGCTCTCCGAGCGCTCGACCGCGGCGGCGGAGACCTACGGCCTGCGCGCCGAGCTCGGGGCGCTGCTGGCGCGGCTCTAGCGGGGACTTCCGCATTGTGCGGCGGGGCCGGGGCAGGCATGGCTGGCGCATGGCCGACCTCTCCGCTCCCCTCCTCGTCGCGATCGGCGCGACCTTCTTCGCCGCGGGCATCGTCAAGGGCGTGACCGGCATGGGCTTGCCGACGCTGGCGATGGGCGTGCTCGGGGCGCTGATCTCGCCGCTCGCGGCGGCGAGCCTGCTGATCGTGCCGTCGTTCGTCACCAACGTCTGGCAGCTCGCCGCGGGACCGGACTTCGGGGCGCTCGTCCGGCGGCTCTGGGCGATGATGGTGGCGATCTGCGCGGGCGTCGGCCTCGGGGCGGCGTGGCTGGCCGGGGGCGACGCGGCGACGACGACCGCGGCGCTCGGGCTCGCGCTCGTCGTCTACGCCGGCCACGCGCTCCTCGCCCGCCCGCTGCGGGTGCCGGCGGGCGCCGAGCCCTGGCTCTCGCCGGTGGTCGGCGCGGCGACCGGCGTCGTCACCGGGGCGACCGGGGTCCTGGTGATCCCGGCGGTGCCCTATCTCCAGGCGCTCGGGCTGGGGAAGGACGATCTCGTGCAGGCGCTCGGGCTTTCGTTCACGGTCTCGACCGTCGCGCTCGCCGTCGGCCTCGGCCTCCACGGCGCGCTGGCGCCGGGAAGCCTCGGCCTCTCGTGCGCCGCCGTCGTTCCGGCGCTCGCGGGCATGGGGGTGGGACAGGCGCTCCGCCGGCGCATCGGGCCGGTGACGTTCCGGCGGGTGTTCCTCGTCGGCCTCCTCGCCCTCGGTGCGGAGATGGCGCTGCGGCCGGTGTTCTAGGGGCGCGCTACCCCCACCAGAACAGCGCGGCGATGATGACGTAGAGGCCGCAGAGGGCGGCGCCGTCGACCATGTCGGCCTCGCCGTCGACGGTGACGATGGTGACGACGAGGACGGCGAGGCCGACGGCGATGGCGAGGAGCGGCGGGATGGCGAGGGTGAAGGGCGTGCCGCCGACGAAGAAGCTGACGAGGATCAGGATCGGGACGAGCGCCACCGCGACCTGGAGGGCGCTGTTGAGGACGACGCTGACCGCGAGCTCGGCCTTGCCGCGCCAGGCGAGCTGGATGCCGACGGCGTGCTCGACGGCGTTGCCGGCGATGGCGACGATGACGAGGCCGGCGAAGGCCTGGCTGATGCCGAGCACCTCGATCGCGGGCTCGAGCGCGTCGACGAACCACTCCGACACGAGGCCGGCCCCGAGGCCGGCGCCGCAGAGGACGACGATCGCGGTCGCCAGCGGCCAGGCGTCGCCGTGCTGGTGCGCCTCCTGGGGGATGGCGCGCTCGCCCTGGGTCAGCATGGCGCGGATCGACACCGCGTAGACGATGAGGAGGACGACCGCGCAGACGACGGCGAGCGCCTGCTCGTGCTCGCCGGCGGGCAGGTGGAGCTCGTGGGCGAAGGTCGGGAGCACGAGGGCGGCGACGGCGAGCATGAGCAGCGAGGCGATCATCCGCGGCGTCTCGCCGCCGAAGCGCAGGGTGCCGTAGCGCCAGCCGCCGGCGACGAAGGCGAGGCCGAGGACGAGGAGGGCGTTCGAGAGGATCGAGCCGATCAGCGACGCCTGGACCACGGTGATCAGCCCGGCCTTCAGCGCGAAGACGCAGACGAAGAGCTCGGGGAGGTTGCCGACCGCCGACTGGATGATGCCGGTCGCGGCCGGGCCGAGGTGGTTGCCGAGCTGGTCGGTCGACTCGCCGATGAGGTAGGCGATGCCGGCGAGGGCGACGGCGGCGGCGATGAACGTCGCGAGGGCGGGCGAGCCGGCGTAGTGGAGGAAGCCGGCGAGAACGACGATCGCCGTCGAGAGGAGAATGACGCGGACGTCGCCGCGTCCCAGACCTGCCACCATGCACCGCCTCCGGTCGTCGCGTGTCCGTCGTGCGCCTTCGGGGCGGCGGCCGCAACCCCGTCAGGCGGCGGAGACGGCGGCGATGCGGACGAGGTGGTTGTCGAAGGCGACGCGGTCGAAGCGCACGTCGCCCGGGCCCGCGCCGGGGCCGCGCTTGAAGAAGAGCCCGGTGCCGGTCGAGCAGGCGAAGCCGGCGCCGGCGGCGGCGACGCCGCAGATGTCGGTGGCCTCGACGATCTCGGGAGGGGTGGTGCCGGTCAGGTCGAAGACCAGCATCATGTTGCCGCGCGGCGCGGTGTAGGCGGCGCGGCGGCCGTCGTCGGTGACGGCGACGGAGCCGGCGTAGTTGCGGGTGCGGCGCTGGACGGCGGGCTCTGCGGCGAGGAGGTCGAGGCGGTCGTGACCGGCGCGGTGGACGGCGAGGAGCGGCGGGGCGTCGAGCTCGGAGCCCTGCCACTGGAGGGCGGCGGCGAGGGTGCCGTCGCGGCCGGCGGCGAGGTGGCGGATCGAGAGCAGGCGGTACTGAGGCGGAAGGCCGAGGACGTCGAGGAGGGCGCCCGTCTCGGCTTCGACGTAGGCGAGGGAGGAGACCATGGTGGCGATGTTGAGCTCGGCGCGGCCCGAGGTCGGGTCGGTCTCGATGCCGCCGTTCGCCACGGCGAGGCGGCGGCCGTCGGGCATCAGGCGGACCTCGTGGGGGCCGGCGCCGCCGGTCTCGACCTCGCCGATGCGCTGGTAGCCGTCGCTGGCGTCCCAGACGCCGAGGCGGCCGGAGCCCTCGATGATCGCGTTCTCGGTGGTGAAGAGCAGGGTGCCGTCGGGGGTGAAGGCGCCGTGGCCGTAGAAGTGGCGGTCCTGCGGCGTGTGGAGGCGGGCGATCTCGCGGCCCTCGGCGCAGTCGATGACGACGGCGAAGGTGCCGGGGCGGCGGGCGAAGGCGACGGCCTCGGGGCGCTCGGGGTGGGCGGCGGCGGCGTGGCCGCGGTCGGGGAGCGGGAGGCGGAAGGTCTCGGCGCCGTCCTCGGTCAGGCCGAGGAGCCAGTAGCTGCCGTCGGGGAGGCCGGCGGCGTTGAGGTAGTGGGGGGCGCCGGCGGCGGCCCAGCCGATCTTCGGGATCAGCGTCGCGCCGCCGAGGCCGGCGGCGCCGCGGAGGAAGCTCCGGCGCGAGGCGCGGGGTTCGGGCATGTCAGTCTCCGTCCATCGAATTGAAGCCGCTGGCGACGCCGAGCGTCGGGCCGACGTGGGCGGCGACCTCCTCCTGGACGTGGCGGAGGGCGACCTGGAGGGCCTCGACGTGGATGCGGCCCTGGGGGGTGGCGACCTCGACGTCGATCGGGGCGACGACGCGGCCGGCGGCGGCGAGGGCGGCGTCGAAGGCGGCGAGGACGGGGCGGGCCTCGTCGGCGCCGATGACGGGGGCGAAGACGGTCTCGACGAAGGCGCGCATTCCTTCGGTCGAGGCGACGACGTTGGGGAGGGAGCGGCCGGAGCGCCAGGCCTCGGCGCGGCGGGGCTGGGGCTTGTCCCAGGTGCCGAGCGGGCGGCCGAGGCGGAGGTCGATGTCCATCTGAAGGCCCTCGGTGAGGGCGGAGTAGAGCGCCTTGGTCGCCTCGTCGGGGGTGAAGTAGACCGGGTTGTCGTCGTCGCCGGCGGTGGTGAGGAGGGCGGCCCACGGGTCGTCCCAGCGGGCGACGAGGCGGTCGGCGGTGGCGGCGAGGTCGGTGGTGATCGCCACGAGCAGGCGGCAGGGGTAGGTGCCGCCTTCGAGGGGCGCGGCGGCGGGGTCGAAGACGAGCTGGTCGATCGCCATCAGGCCGCGGGCGGCGACGGACTGTTGGGCGAAGGCGGCGGGGTCGGCGATGGCGGGATTCTCGTCGGCGATCATCGCGGCGAGGGTGCGGGGGGTGGAGGACTTGGTGTCGGGCCAGAACTCGATGCCGAAGATCGTGCCGCTCTCCTCGCCCGGGCCGAAGCGGACGTGGCCGATGCGGGCCCAGGCGTCGAAGGTCGCGTCGTAGGCGGCGCGGAGGGGGGCGATGTCGATGGGGCCTTGCGCCTCGCAGGCGGTGCGGGTGGCGGCCTCGAGGGCGCGGGCGGCCTCGGCGAGGCGGGCGTAGCCGGGGCGGATGTGGTCGTCGAGGGCGCGGCGGGCGAGGGCGGCGTGGTCGACCTCCTGCGCGGCGGCGGGGAGGGCGAGGAGAGCGAGGAGGAGGGCGAGGACGAGGCGCATGGAGAGAGACTCCCGCGGAGGGCGCGCGCGGACTGCGGCGGGCCACGCGGAGCAGGTTTGTCCGCGCGCGGACAAGGGGTCAAGTCGTTGATTTAGCTTGATTGTGGCTCGCGCGTTAACCGTCTGGAAAGGTCGGTCGGCGGGCGTGGGGGCGGGGCGCATCAGAGCGACTCCAGAAAGCGGATGAGGGCGTCGCGGTCGGCCTTGGGCAGGGCGACGACGGCGTCGCGCGCCGCCTGCGCCTCGCCGCCGTGCCAGAGGACGGCTTCGAGCAGGGTGCGGGCGCGGCCGTCGTGGAGGAAGCTCGCCTTGCCGGTGACGGTCTCGGTGAGGCCGACGCCCCAGAGGGGGGCGGTGCGCCACTCGCTCCCGGTGGCGCGGGCCTCGGGGCGGTCGTCGGCGAGACCCGGCCCCATGTCGTGGAGGAGGAGGTCGGTGTAGGGCCAGATCAGCTGGAAGCTCTGCTCGGGCTGGTCGTCGAGGCGGGCGGTGACGAACTTCGGGCGGTGGCAGGCGGCGCAGCCGGCCTCGTGGAACACCCGCTTGCCGCGGAGGACCTGGCCGTCGCCCGGGTCGCGGCGGGCGGGGACGGCGAGGTTGCGGCCGTAGAAGGTGACGAGGTCGAGGACGGTGTCGTCGGCCTCGGGGCCGCCGTCGGCGCTGCGGCCGTCGGGGGCGGCGCGGCAGGCGGCCTGCGGCTCGGTGCATTCGCCCCAGCCCTCGGGGAGGAGCGCGGTCGAGATGCCGATGTCGCCGGAGAAGGCCGAGGCCGACTGCTCGCGGATCGTCGGCTGGCCGGCCTTCCAGCCGAAGCGCCCGAGCATGACGCGGCCGTGCTCCTCGGACCAGACGCGGTTGGCGCGGCCGCTGATGCCGTCGCCGTCGGCGTCGTCGGTATCTTCGAAGGCGAGGATGTCGGCCGCGGGGATGGCCTCGAGCAGGCCGAGGCCGATCATCTGCGGGGCGACGCGGGGCGAGAGCTGGAGGTCGGGCGCGGTCGGGCCGTAGGCGAGGTCGCGGATGCCGTAGGTCGGGGCGCGCAGCGAGACCACCTCGCCGCCGGCGAGGGTCACCGGGGTTTCCGCGTAGGCGATGGTCATCTGGCCCTCGGCGCGGTGGCCGGGGATGCCGAAGGTCTGGAGCTGGCCGCCGTAGGTCGGGTCGGGGCGGGTGTGGAGGTAGTCCTGGATCGCGGCGATCTCGGGGCGGGCGTCGCCGGGGCCGGCGGGCACCGAGAGGCGGAGGAACATGCCGACGGCGGGGTCGTCGGGCCCGGCCGGCGGGTGGGCGCGGCCGTCCTTGAGGTGGCAGGACTGGCAGGCGCGGGCGTTGTAGAGCGGGCCGAGGCCGTCGGAGACCTGGGTCGACGACGGCGCCGTCACCCAGAGCTTGCGGAACAGGCCGTTGCCGACCTTGAAGTCGAGCTCGCGCTCGAAGGGCATGTTGCCCGACGAGTGCGAGAAGGCGTTGGCGTCGAAGCCCCTGGTCGAGGTGGCGGCGCCGCCGGGGCGGGCCTCGAACTTCTCCGGGGCGGAGAAGTCGGTCGGCGGCGCGGTGACGGCGCCGACCCGCGCCGCCTCGTCGGGCGTGCGCGGGACGACGCGGAGATGCTCCTCGGCGCCGGCGCCGGCGACGGCGGCCGCCGGGAGGACGGCGAGCGCGAGGAGCAGCCGGCGCATGGCGGCCTTACTGGAAGACCGCGTCGGGGTTGTCGAGGCTGTCGGAGCCCTCGAAGGCGATGGCGTCGAGGCCGAGCGCCGAGACGGCGCGCTCGATCGAGCGGGTCTGGGCGACGAGCGCGTCGATGGCGCCCATCACCAGCGCCTCGCCGGCGGCGTTGCCGGTGGCGAGCATCTGGTCGTA